>JAZRMS010000221.1:0-4132 GCA_045647825.1 Christensenellaceae bacterium | reverse complement strand
ATGGGGGTTACAATTGATTAAAAATATTAAAAAATTAGTTCTAATCTTTTTTGCTATTAATTGCTGTTTGTGCGCTTTTATTTTAAATCAAAATAATAAAACTGCTTTTGCTATAAGTAATAATTCTGCTGAAATTGTTATGGAAGTTAATTCCAAACGCATATTATTTGCTACAAACGAACATGAAAAAAAGTATATGGCTAGTACAACAAAAATCCTTACTGCTTATTTAGTGATTTTGAATTGTAATATGTCAGACATTGTTACTGTTAAAAAGGAAAACGTTGGGATTGAAGGCTCTAGCATATACCTTGAAGAAGGCGAACAGCTTTCAGTTAAAGATTTGCTTTATGGATTAATGTTAAGATCTGGCAACGATTGCGCTGAAACTCTTGCGACTTATTGTGCTGGCAGTGTTGAAAACTTTGCAAAAATGATGAATGATAAAGCTAAAGAACTTGGTGCTCTAAATAGTAATTTTGTAAATCCACATGGTTTACACGATGAAAATCATTATACAACAGCATATGATTTAGCATTAATTTCTTGTAAGGCTATGAAAAATGATGTTTTTAGAGAAATCGTTGGTACAAAAAGTGTAAAAATACCTTTTACAACAAAAAATACTTTTAGATTATTAAAAAACAAAAACAAATTATTGTTTGATTTTGATGGCTCAAATGGAATAAAAACCGGTTTTACTAAAAAAGCAGGCAGATGTTTGGTTTCTTCTTGCGTTAGAAACGGCATGGAACTTGTTTCTGTGGTATTAAATTGTCCACCAATGTTTGAGAGATCTAAAGGTCTAATTAACGATTGTTTTGATAAATATAAACTATATAAATTAGTTGATAAGAACAATTTTATTGATTTTGTTAAGGATGATAAAAATAGATCAATCGGTTTATACGTTAAAAACGACGTAATTTTACCATTATCGAATTATGAAAAAGAAAATCTAGATATAATATATGAGTATCCTAATTTTATTAAATTTGATCAAAAAAATGAGAATAATGTTGGTTCAATTAAATTTTATGTTAAAAATAACTTGATTTTTGAAGAAAAAATATATACTATAATATAGAAGAAAATATTTTTAGGTAATTTTATGAGAATTAACAAGTTTTTGGCAATGAGTGGCGTTGCTTCAAGAAGAGGCGCTGATCAATTAATTTTAGAAGGTGCAGTTAAAATAAACGGCAGAGTTTGTTCAATGGGCGATGACGTTGAGGTTGGATCTGATTCAGTTTCTGTTAACGGAAAACCTGTAAACGTGGTAAAAAAATTCGATTATTATATAATGAATAAGCCAAAAGGATACGTTTGCACGGTTAAAGATGAAAAGGGAAGAAAAACCGTTATGGATCTATTGCCACAAAATGCAAAGCGTTTGTTTCCGATTGGAAGACTTGACTATGATACGGAAGGTTTGCTGATTTTAACTAACGACGGTGATTTAACGTTTAAGCTAACGCATCCTAAAAACGAAGTTCCAAAAACATATTTAGTTAAGACTGAAAAGCCTGTTTCGGATGAAGATTTAATTAGACTTCGTTCTGGTGTCGTTATTGATGGTGTTAAAACAAAAAAATGTAACGTTAGACTTATTGAAACTAGCAAAACGGGTTCTAAACTTCACGTTACAATTACAGAAGGAAGAAACCGCCAAGTTAGAAAAATGTTTGAAGCGATAAACAACTGTGTTGATTTTCTTAAACGCATTAAAATAGGAGATTTAACACTCACGGGATTAAATCGTGGCGAAGTTAGGCAATTGTCTGCACGAGAAGTTGATTACTTGTTGAATTTATAAAAAGAAAAGCACACCAAATTTTGGTGTGCTTTTAAGTTTTTTATTTATTATTTTTTGTTTTCAACTGCAAAAAACGTTAATTTTGCGATAAAATACTTAATAACGTAATAAATTAATATGTCAACAAACAAAAGACAAGGTATTAAACCGGAAAATAAAATCACGTTAACGTTTGAAAAATCAATTCCTATTAAAAGGTTTGCTGCTAGTGTGATTAAAAGCAAGTTAAATACGATTATGGCGCTTGTTAAAATGCTGTCAACTTTAACCTTATCTGACGTTGTTTTCTGTGGCGACTTAATATAAAACGCTAACATTGAAATAGGGAAAATTGCTAGCACTGCAAGTGATATAATTTTAGCGCCTAAATCTATATTAATAACTGATTGATAAGCTAAAACAACAAAGAACATTTCTAATATTGCAATTAAGAAAATCGCAAACGACGATACTAGTTTTAATTTGTTTATTAGTAAATTTCCTACTTGATAATAAGATTCGCGAGAAGAAACTCTTAATTTATAGCCTTCTTTTTTTGCTTTTAACGTTAGATCGCCAAAATCAATTTTACCAGTTTGATTTGTTTTGTTTGGATTGTATTCAGTAACGTTTAGCGTATCATTTAAATTTGATTTTTCAATTGGTTTTAACTGAACATTTTCAATGTTAGAACTTTCCGAAACTTCTTCGTTAATAGCTTGTTGAGTTTGATTTGAATTGCCGATTATTCCGCTTAAAATGTTTCTAAAGTTTAGTTCGTTTGATGATTCAACGTGAACTTTTTGTTCTTCTTTAGGTTGAATTGTGGTCTGAACAGGTTGGGTTAAAGGTGCAATCGAAGGTTCGCTTATAGTTACTGTTTTAGTAACTTCTTTTATGACAGGAACTTCAACTTCTCTAATAACTTCTTTTACTACAGGAACTTCAACGATTTTTTCCACAACTTTTTCAACTTCAACAACTTTGGTTTGAGATAGAGAAGTCGGTTCACAATCCATAAGACGATCAATAATTGAGCGCGAATACGACCAGTTTGATAAATTAGTATCAACGGTTTCTTTGCCTTTTTCAGTTAGCTTGAAAAATTTTCTACGACCGCTTGCAGAATCGTTCCAATATGACGTAACAAGTTTTAGGTTTTCCAAGCGCTTTAACGAACTATATAAAGTTGCTTGGTTCATTTTATATTCTTTGTTACTTTTTTCTTCAATTGAATCACTAATTTGTTGTGCGAATTTATCGTTGTCTATTAATGAATATAATATAATAGTGTCAATATGACCGCGAATTAAATCACTGCTAATTGCTTGTGGTTCCATAATAACTCCTAAATTTTCTAATATAAGTATACAACGAAAATAGATATAAGTCAAGATATATAGTAAATTTTAAAAAAATTTTATATGCGTGATTGAATTAAGCAAAAAATCGCTATTAAAATACTAATGATTTTAATTATAGAACATTTTGCGCAAATTGCCTATATCTATGCGTAAAAGTTCTTTACTTTTGCGTCAGTGTTTGACGATAGTCAACCATTGCGCAAAAAGAGGCTTTTCCGACAAAGATATTTAGGAGGGTGTCTTATGAGAAGATATAGACACAAAATTTCAAAAAGGCAAAGCCGTCGCCTTTTCAAAAAAACGGCGTTAAGCACTCACAAGTCAAACGTTATTAGGCGCGTATCACGTGGAGGTGTGCAACTATGATAGTAAAAAAAGGTTTGTACGTTTTAGAAGATAAAAACCATCTTCCCGTAATTTCAATGGTAGGTCAAGAAGATTATGTTTTGCAGTCGTTCGGCAATATGTTGAGCGAAAAAAATACTGAGGCTTTACCGAAAGACTTGCTCGAATGTTTGAAAGGTGGTCGCGTTCGTGTTGTTGCGCTTTATTGTGATTTTATTCACGATAACGACTGCAAAAAAAATCATAGTGAGTACGGCTCTTTAATTTATTGCAATTTTGATTTGGTAGATTTAAGGGCTTGTGATTTTAAACCAAACAAAGCGTTTAGCAAAAAATATTCTAAAGAATATAAAGACATTGATAGAATGTATCAAGGTTTGGAAAAAATGTGTAACATACACGTTAAAAAAATGGAAGAGTACGAAAATGAGGAGTTTGAAGAAAAATGCAAGTAATTAATAATAAAAAATTTAGTCAATCTTTTTCAGAAGAGCAAAAAGAATATGGCTATTACTTTGACGAAAAACAAAAAAAGCGCGTTTTTGGTGTCGTTGGTAAAAAGAATATTTACCAAGATATTCAAAGTCATGCAAACGAAACCGACATGAAATATATCAAGCAATTATTG
>JAZRMS010000220.1:0-9963 GCA_045647825.1 Christensenellaceae bacterium | reverse complement strand
AAATAATATTCGTTATCAATAAAATAAAAGTTAACGCCTTGATATTCTAAAAAGAATATACCAGCATATTGCCATCTCCACGCAACTGACACGTTAAAGTTGGTAATAAAGGTCATTTTTTCTCTAAATTCTTTAGAAATATTACTATAAAGTGGCAAAATAACGCTAACGTTTAGATTTTTATCGTTAGCCAACGCTTTTGGCAAAGAGCCAAGCACGTCTGCAAGGCCACCCGTTGCAATAAAGGGTGCAGCCTCCGATCCAAGAAAAATCACTTTCTTTTTTGCCTTTATTCTAACTTCTTCAAGAGTTCTGGTTTTTCTTCTGGTAAAAGATCTTTTCGCCATAACCGTTTCTCCTTATATCATAATTCCTTTTCCAACGTAGAAAGGATGGTTTTCGCTACCTGAAAGCACTTTTCTATCTCTAATAACAACGTTTTTATCCGTAATTATGCAGTTGATAGAACAATTTTCACCAAACACAGTATTTTGCATTACTATACTATTTTTGATAACCGTTCCCCTTGCAACTTTAACGTTTCTAAATAGAACGCTGTTTTCAACTTCACCTTCGATAATACAACCATCTGCGATAAGTGAATTTTTAACAACAGCACAATTGCCATATTTTGTAGGCGCAGAGTCACGAATTTTAGTAAACACACTTCTGTCGCCAAATATTTCGTGTCTCACTTCAGTATCAAGCATTTTTAGGTTGCTATCATAATAAGCCTGCAAAGAATTTATTCCTGCATAAAAGCCTTTATGCTCGTAACCTATAATCTTCATTCCCTTTAGGTTCTTTGCAATAATATCTTCCATAAAATGATGCTTGTTGTGCGAAATACTATTCACAACAATATTTTGCAACAACGATTTTTTCATAACGAAAACGTTGGTGCAAACGTTTGCCCCAGCATCTACTTGTCTATCAACAAACTTTAAGCTTACAATTCTATTTCCTTCTAGCTTAAAAAGCGTTGCAGTTTTTGCAAAAGTTTCTTCTTTTTCTAATTTTTTATAAATGATAGAAATATCTGCGTGGTTTCTAATGTGATTTTCAATTACTTCGTTATAATTCACTCTCCAAACAGCATCACAATCTGTCATAACCACGTATTCTTCGTCTGCTCTAAAAAGGAAATTAGTTATTCCTTTTAGCGCCTCTAATCTAGTTGTGTAAAGATTACTGCTTTCATTATTGCCAAATGGTGGAAGAATAATAACACCACCGTCTTTTCTAGCAAGATCCCAGTCTTTACCACTACCAACGTGATCCATTAATGATTGATAATTGCTTTTCGTAATTATACCAACGGTATCAATACCAGAATTAATCATATTAGAAAGCGGAAAGTCTATCAAGCGATATCTTCCACCAAACGGAATTGAACCTAAAGTTCTTTCTCTAACTAGTTCAGGAACGTTATCGTCGTGAATATTAGAAAAAATTATACCAACAGCGCGCATATTAGTTTCCCTCCTTGGTTAAATCTTTATCAATTATTTCCCCGCCTTTAACGACAACACCTTCGCCAACGTTAATTCCACGGCTTAAAACTGCTATTCCTTTATTAAGTTTTTTATCTTCACCTATTTTTGCACCTTTTTTAACAACGGTTCCTTCGTCAATAATAGAATATAATACTTCAGCGCCTTCTTCAATAACGGCGTCAGACATTATAATACTATCCTTTACAATAGCGCCTTTTTTGACCACGACTGAACTTGAAAGCACGGAATCGGTAACTTCACCATAAATTTCACAACCAGACATGATTATGCTGTTATTGATTTTTGCCCCGTCGCCTATATGATGAGGTGGTGCAAGTGGGCTTCTTGACTGAATTTTCCAACTAGAATCTGAAAGGTCAAGATTTGGGCTATCGCCAAGTAAATCCATATTAGCCTGATAAAGAGATTCAATTGTTCCAACGTCTTTCCAATATCCATCAAAGCGATATGCCATCATTTTTTCGCCAGATGCAAGCATTTTTGGTAAAACGTCCTTACCAAAGTCGTTGCTAGAATTTGGATCTTGGCTATCTTCTTCTAGGTATTTACACAATTTATCGGTAGAAAAAACGTAAATTCCCATTGACGCCAAAGTTGATTTTGGCTTTTTGGGCTTTTCTTCAAACTCATAAATAGATCCATCTTCGTTAGTATTTAGTATACCAAATCTAGATGCCTCTTCAATAGGAACGTCTATAGCCGCAATAGTGCAATCAGCATCATTTAAGATGTGGTAGTTAACCATAAGCGAATAGTTCATTTTATAAATATGGTCACCAGATAAAATTACAACGTAATCAGGATCGTATTGTTTAATAAACCTCAAGTTTTGATATATAGCGTTTGCAGTTCCTTTATACCAATCCGAAGAGTTTTTCCCTTGATATGGTGGCAAAGTGTGAACACCGCCAAAAGTTCTGTCCAAGTCCCAAGGTTGTCCGTTTCCTATGTAAGAATTTAATATCAAAGGCTGATATTGTGTCAACACACCAACGGTATCAATTCCTGAATTAACGCAGTTCGAAAGCGGAAAGTCTATAATTCTATACTTTCCACCAAACGAAACGGCAGGTTTAGCAATAACGCTAGTTAGTGCATACAACCTACTTCCTTGCCCACCGGCAAGCAACATTGCAACACATTTTTTCTTCCTTATCATAAAATTTCTCCTTATCAAATTCCCCTAAATTATCATAACGCGATTTATTCGCAAAAATTAACAAAAATATTCTTCTTTCTTCTTTGGCGCAGCATCCATAGTTTTCTTGGTTTCTTCATATCCCTTTCTACCAAACAAAGCGTAAGTAGCATTTTTGCCACCTTCAACACCAGGCTGATTAAAGGTATCAATATTAAGCATTGCACCCGTAAATGCCGTTTGCATTTCAAACAAGAATAAAAGTTCACCGATAGTAAAAGCGTTAACTTCTGGCAAAGTTATGGTGTAGTTTAATCTGTTTGCAGTAGTTAATGCATACTCAGTAGCCATTCTTTCGGTATTAATAAGTTCGTTCATAGTATGTCCACACAAGAAATTAACGTCTGGAATATCATCACAACCTTTGCTAATTTCAACGGTAGAACGGAAATTTTCCACGCCTATAATGGTAATAACCTTATCGAACGGACCTTCTCTATATAATTGAACTTGAGAGTGTTGATCGGTAACACCCAAAGCTTTTACTGGGGTTTGACCAACGAAAACTTCATTTCCATCGTTATCAACTGCCTTACCAAGGCTTTCACCCCACAACTGACAATACCAGTCTGCTATATATTTTAAGCTGTCTGCATAAGGCATCATAACAGAAATATTCTTACCTTTTTTCATAGATAAAAATTGTAAAAGTGCTGAAATTAACGCAGGATTCTTTCTAAAATCTTTGTTTTTGCACAATTTATCCATATGTGCAGCACCTGCAAGTAAACCCTTGATATCAATTCCAACAACGGCTGCAGGCAACAATCCAACAGGACACAATTCAGAAAATCTTCCACCCACGCCATCTGGGATATAATACGTTTTAAGGTCTTCATTTTTAGCAATTTTAATCAAATTACCCTTACTCATAGACGTTGTAGCAATCATATGATCTTTTGCTTTTTCGCCGTATTTTTTCTTTAAGATGTCCATAATGATTAAATATTGGGACATTGTTTCACTTGTAGAGCCACTCTTTGTAACAACGTTAAAAATAGTTTTATCTAAATCTAAAACGTCTAAAAGTGCAGTCATTCTTTCTGGATCAACGTTGTCTTCAACGTAAAGTTTTGGAAATTTTCTCTTTGATTTTGGCAATTCGTTGTGTCTTAAATGACAGAGTGCTTGAAATACTGCAATAGGACCTAATGCAGAGCCACCTATACCAAGAACAACGAAATTATCAAACTTCTTCTTAATATCTTTTGCCGTTTGCAAAATATCATTAACAATTTCATTTTGGTTGTAAGGTAATTCCATCCAACCCATCATTCCTTTTCCTCTATTATTGTTAACAACTTCAAGCGCATTTTTTGCAATATTTTTAGATGCTAACAATTCTTTTGATGAAAAGCCTTCCTTTTCACCGATAAAATCTGCCATCATGTTGTTATAGTCAAGTTTAAGTTCCATGCTTTTTTGCCAAGTCGAATTTTTGTAAGCCATAATAGTCACAATTACCTCTTATTAATATTTTTATTTATTATATAATATTACTACTTACCGATTTTGTCAATACGATTATGACAAAAAAATAATTAAATATTAAAGAAAATGTCATTTTTTAAGGCAAATTATCTTGTTTGATTGACATTTAGCAAAATCCATAATAAAATAATAAGAAAAATCAAGTTTTGTGGTGCAATATGATAAAGAACGTAATATTTGACATAGGTAAAGTTTTATTATGCTTTGACAGAATAGGCTTACTAAAAAAATATTATAAAGGAAATGATTTAGAAGAATTTTCAAAAGTACTATTTAAAGGCTGGGAAAGACAAGATGAAGGGCTTATTTCAGTAGAAGATTATAAAAAAGAAAGAATTGCAGAACTTCCTGCCAATCAGAAAGACGCGGGAAAAGCAATTCTAGACTATTGGGAATATTCAATGTTTTACAAAGAAGGTATGGTAAAACTTATAAACGAATTAAAAGAAAAGGGCTATAAACTATACGTCCTATCAAACATGACCTTTCACTTTATCCAAAGAGAATACAAGTTCCCTATCTTTAAATTGTTTGACGGAATAGTTTATTCAGCCCCTATAAAAATGATTAAACCAAACCCAGAAATTTTTAAATATATATTGACAAAATACGATTTAGTTCCAGAAGAATGCGTGTTCACAGACGATATGAAAGAAAACCTCGCGGAGGCCGCGAGGTTTAACATAAAAACTTTTCATTATCAAGATAACACTTCTCAATTAAGAGAATTTATTCTATCACTTTAAGTCGTTTATTTGTGACATAATCTTATCACGAATATCTAGATATTTATTAAGTTTTTCGCGCTCGGCATCTACAAGTTGCTTGGGCGCTTTTTCTAAAAATCCGTTATTAGATAATTTTCCGTTTGCTCTTGCAATTTCAGCGTTAACACTACCTAATTCTTTATTTAATCTTTCTACTTCCTTACTCAAATCAACAAGTTCGCCTAATGGAACGAAAAGTTCAAAACCATCAATAACTTGCGTTACAACCTTTTCGGTTAAAACAGATTTATCTTCTATTAACTGAATACCAGAAACACCTGCAAGTTTTTCAATGTAAACAGCGCCGTTTTTAATTGGCTTTTTATTTTCGGTCTTAACGTATAAAGTAACCTTCTTTGAAGGTGCTGCACCAACTTGTGCTTTTACGTTTCTAACGCACTTAATAATTTCTTTAATAGGCTCAACTTCTTTTACACTTGAATAGTAATTAAGCTTTGCATTATATCTTGGGAAATCTGCAAGCATTAAAGGTCCGTTAGTGTTTGGTATACTCTTATAAATCTTTTCGGTGATAAACGGAACGAATGGATGCAAAAGTTTTAATATTTCGCCAAGAACGAAAGTCAACACACTAACAGTATCGTTTCTCTTTTTATCATCTTCCCCATAAAGTACGGGTTTAGTAAGTTCAATATACCAGTCGCAGAAATCAGTCCAAACAAAATCGTATAGATTAGCAAGCGCAACACCCATTTCATATTTTTCCATATTGAGCGTAACGTCTTTCACAGTCTTATTTAATCTAGAAATAATCCACTTATCAACAGCAGAAAGCTTGCAATCCTTAACGTCTTTAATTTCTCTTCCTTCAGTATTCATCAAAACGAAACGAGATGCGTTCCAAATCTTGTTCATAAAGTTACGCGCACCTTCAATCTTTTCGTCAGAGAATCTCATATCGCTACCAGCGGCAACACCATTAATAAGAGAAAATCTTAAGGTATCTGCACCGTATTTAGAAATAATTTCGGTTGGATCAATACCATTTCCAAGCGATTTACTCATTTTTCTGCCTTGAGAGTCACGAACTAAACCGTGAATAAGAACGTCCTTAAATGGAATTCTCTTCATATGTTCAATACCAGAGAAAATCATTCTTGCAACCCAGAAGAAAATAATGTCATATCCGGTAACTAAAACGTCTGTTGGATAGAAATATTTTAAATCTTCGGTAATTTCTGGGTATCCAAGCGTTGAGAATGGCCACAACGCAGATGAGAACCAAGTGTCCAAAACGTCTTCATCTTGTCTAATATTTTTGCTACCACACTTGGTACAAACCTTAACGTCTTCTTTAGAAATCATCATTTCACCGCAATCTTCGCAGTAATATGCAGGAATTCTATGTCCCCACCAAAGTTGACGTGAAATACACCAGTCTTTAACGTTTTCCATCCAGTTAAAGTAAATTTTAGAAAATCTTTCGGGCGTAAATTTAACGCTCTTTTTTCTTACCACGTCAATTGCAGGCTTTGCAAGTGGTTCCATTTTTACAAACCATTGCTTACTAACGATAGGTTCAACCGTGTGGTTACATCTATAACAATGTCCAACGCTGTGGTGTAATGGCTCAATTTTTTCAAGAACGCCCAAAGCTTTCAATTCTTCAACGATTTGTTTTCTGCAATCTAATGCAGGAACGCCTTGATATTTACCAGCAAGTTCGTTCATCTTTCCGTCATCTGCTATTACCTTAACTACAGGTAATTGATGGCGCAAACCAACTTCAAAGTCATTAGGGTCGTGTGCTGGGGTAATTTTTACTGCACCCGTACCAAATTCTAATTCAACGTAATCATCAAAAACAATAGGAATTTCCTTGTTAACTATTGGTAAAATAAGAGTTTTGCCAACCAAATGCGCATATCTCTTATCTTTTGGATTAACTGCAACAGCAGTATCGCCAAGCATTGTTTCAGGACGTGAAGTAGCAACGGTTACAAATTCGTCGCTATCCTTTACTGGATATTTAATATACCAAAGGCTACTGTCTTCTTCCACGTATTCTACTTCTGCATCAGAAAGCGCAGTCTTACAATCAGGACACCAGTTTATAATTCTGTCCCCACGATAAATAAGACCTTTTTCATAAAGGTTAACGAAAACTTCTTTTACAGCTTTAGAACATCTTTCATCCATAGTGAACGCCAAACGTGACCAGTCACAAGACGATCCCAAGGTTTTTAATTGTTCAATAATTCTTCCGCCGTATTTTTCCTTCCACGCCCAAGCACGTTCCAAAAATCCATCTCTACCGATATCTTTCTTGGTTATGCCTTCTTTTGCCATTTGTTCAACAATTTTAACTTCCGTAGCAATAGAAGCGTGGTCAGTTCCAGGAAGCCAAAGCGCACTATAACCTTGCATTCTCTTAAATCTAATAAGAGTATCTTGCAAAGTTTCGTCCAAAGCGTGACCCATATGAAGTTGACCAGTAATATTTGGTGGAGGTATAACGATAGTAAATGGTAGTTTGTTTGCATCTACCTTTGCCTTAAAATATCCTTTCTTCTCCCACTCTTCGTAAATATCTTTTTCAAATTCCGAAGGGTTATACGTTTTTTCCATGTCCATAATGCGACACTCTCCTTTTGTCAATACTAAATTATTATACTTTATATAATAATTATTGTCAAACGTTATTTAAGAGCATTAACAAATATAATCGATATTTCATAAAATGAACTATCAAAATCAAATGGAGATATTAAAAATGAAGAAAATTTTTATAACTATTCTTTCCTTCCTTATAATATTATTGCCATTTTCAGGTTGTAATAATAGCGACGGAAAGAAAACAATTAGATTGAACGAAGTAACCCACTCTGTTTTTTATACCCCTCTTTACGTTGCAATTGAAAAAGGTTATTTTGAAGAAGAAGGCTTAAAAATCGAATTGACAAACGGCGGTGGCGCTGATGCATCAATGACCGCAGTTCTATCAAAAACTGCCGATATAGGTCTTATGGGTCCAGAAACAGTTATCTACGTTCAAAACCAAGGAAAACAAGACGCGCCCAAAGTATTTGGTCAGTTAACCCAAACAGACGGCTCTTTTTTGGTGTCAAGATCGCCTATTGAAAACTTTGACTGGAACGACTTAAGAGGCAAGGAAATTCTTGCAGGCAGAAAAGGTGGTGTTCCCGCCATGACTTTTGAATACGTGCTTAATAAACTTGGTATGCAAGACGGCGTTGATTTTAATCTTAATTACGACGTTCAATTTAACCTAATGACAAGTGCGTTTTTAAGTGGTACTGCAGATTTTTGCACGGTTTTTGAACCTACTGCATCAGAATATCAAGCTGAAGGAAAATGGTATATTGTCGCAAGCGTTGGTCAAAAAGCAGGCGAAATCCCTTATACTTCGTTCATTGCCCTTGATAGTTATATAAAAAACAACGAAAAAACTGTGGAAAGTTTCTTAAAAGCAATAAAGAAAGCACACGAATTTATGAAAACTGCAACAGACGTTGAAATTGCGCAAACAATAGTAAAACAATTCCCCTCAACTTCTATCAATTCTATTGCAACTTCAATAGAAAGCTATAAAAATATCAACGCTTGGAAAACAAATCTACAAGCTAGCGAAGAAAGTTTTAATACTTTACAAAACATAATGGAAAACGCTGGCGAATTGTCTAGTAGAGTGCCTTTTGATAAAATCGTTAATAATTCAGTAGCAAAAAAGGTGTTTGGATAAAAAATATTTACGGCGGATAAACGTATGAAAAAACTTTTAGAATTCAAAAACGTCTCTCTTAATTATCAAACTTTAACTGATGAAATACAAGCAATAAAAAACTTAAGTTTTAATTGTGAAGAAGGTGATTTTTTATCAATAATCGGTCCATCAGGATGTGGAAAAACAACAATTCTTTCTCTTATGGCACGATTAATAACGCCAAGTTCTGGGACAATTTACATTGACGGAAATAACGAAGAGGACAAAAAATGCAACCTTGGCTATATGTTACAAAAAGATCACTTATTCCCTTGGCGAACTATAGAAAAAAACGTATATTTACCTTTGGAAATAAAAAAAATTAATACGAGTGAAAACAAAGAATACGCACGTTCTTTGCTTGTAAAATATGGTTTAGGTGATTTTATAAAAAGTTTTCCAGATCAACTTTCTGGTGGTATGCGACAGCGCGTTGCACTAATAAGAACACTAGCATCAAAACCTAAAATATTACTTCTTGACGAGCCGTTCTCTGCCCTTGATTCACAAACCAGACTAAAAGTTTGCGACGACGTTTATTCTATAATAAAAGCAGAGAAAAAAACTGCCGTTTTGGTCACTCACGACATTGCAGAAGCAATCTCTATGTCAGACAAAATTATAGTGCTAACTAATAGACCTGCTCAAGTAAAATCGATATTTAAGCCTAAACTTATCGGCGACACGCCGTTAAAGAAAAGAGAAAGCCAAGAATTTGGTGCTTTATTTGAAAAAATTTGGAAGGAATTAAACGAATGAAAAAAGAAAATACCTTTTCCCCAGAACACGCTAAATTTATAAAGAAAGTAAAAAGAGCAAACCATTTCGTTTTTATAACGCGTTTTGCTATTCTCTTTGCCTTAATTGGATTGTGGGAATTATTTGCATACGTTGGTATAATAGATTCTTTTATCGCTAGTAGTCCTTCTAAAATAGTTGAAACGATAATTTCTTTGTTTAAGGACAATAACCTAATCTACCACATATTAATAACGTTATACGAAACTATTTTAGGGTTTTTAATTGCAGTCGTCCTTGGCTACGTTATTGCGTTGCTTTTATGGTGGTCAGAAAAAATAAGAAGAATTTTAGAGCCTTATATAGTTGTGTTAAATAGTTTACCCAAAATTGCGCTAGGTCCTATTATAATCGTTTGGTTTGGCAGCGGTAGCAAAGCCATAATCTTTATGGCAGTAATTATAGGGATAATAGTTGCAATAATGAGCATGTTAAACGGTTTTTTAG
>JAZRMS010000219.1:0-7523 GCA_045647825.1 Christensenellaceae bacterium | reverse complement strand
CCGAACACTCACATAAAATTTTATCTTTATGCGTCACTCTAACGACACCGCTAAATGCCCAACTATCGTCTAACTTATTAACACCTTCTTGAAAAATGTTCATTCTTAACTCCATCAACAAATTTACAGCCTACTTTGATTGTAAAAGTTACCAAAACTTTCAATTGCTTTTATTTGGATTCCAAATAGTCTTTTAAGTATAAATACACGCCTGCAGACCAACCGAGAAATTCGGGAGTGCCGTATTCGCTAACAGCGTCAATCCCACCCGAAACAGCATTGTATTTTTCAAAGACCTTGCCGTATTCTTCGTAGTTTTTTTCCACAATATCGACGTATTTTTTTGCTATGCGAAGAGCATCTTCCTTAAAACCATAATTATCAAGAGCAACGACGGCGTTAAGATGCAAGGGTGCCCAAGCATTTTTATGCGACCATTGATAATCGTGCTCAGTTTTGACCGTTGCAGATAGGCCGTGATCTTCCTCAATAAGATTCAAAAGTTTTTTTAGCCCGTTCGCTCTATCTATTGGTGCTATTTTTACAAAATATGGCATAAATACTGCTGCGCTTACAACTTTTGAAAGTTCTTTAGTCTTATAATTATAGTCAAAATATAAGCCAACCTGATCGTCAAATAAAAGTTGGTTTATCTTGTTCTTTCTGTCCTCTGCTTTTTTCTTCCACTCTTTAGCATCTTCCTCGCCACAAATCTCCAAAACCTCGCCAATAAACTCTTCTAAATGATAAATTTGGCAATTGAGGTCTAATGGGTTATAATCGGCACAATATCCGTCAAATCTAGGAGTGAAATCCCAACCACTCTCTGCTTCTGCAAAGTAGTGCAAACCAACTTCTGCATCATCTCTATTTTCATCAATATAAACGCGCTTTTTTATGTAGCTTGCAAAAGATGCACATTGCTCTTTTGAATAGTCGCCAAAGTTTCTATTTAATCCGTTTGGTGTTCCGCGTTTTTCCGTCCAAAACTTGTGTTCGGTTATCATGGGCGAAATCATGCTTTTTAACCATTCTTTGTCTTTTGTAATCTCAAAAATATCTCTGATCATAAAAGAAAAATACGGAGGCTGACTACTGCCTAAAAAACAACGATCTGTGCCGTTTGGCATATAGCCGAAACGATTTATTATATGCGCTATATTATCACAGTTGCTTTTTGCGAGTTCAATCTTACCTATTTTTAAAAGTCCGCGATTGGTAAAAAATAAATCCCAATAAAAAAGGTCGTTAAAATGTCCACCAACCGCGCACGGCGACGTCCCAGGATAAGGAAAACCTATTTTATCTCCATCATCCTGCTTTCTTGTAAGAATAGACTTATCAAAATTGGCAATAATATATTCTTTTGCTGTCATTATATTGACTCCTACCCCCACACACAAACATTACGCTTTAATTATAATTTAAAAGCTTTATGGTGTCAATAACCACTATTGATTTATTTATCAAAATAAAGGACAACTTAAATTATATTTGTCGGTTTTTTATACAATTTTAACAAAAAATACTTCTAAATTACTATTTAGAAGTATTTTAACTATTTGTTTATATACTATTATAAGATCTATACTTTTGCAAACAAATTTAATCCTTGATACTTTTATTTTTATCAAGCAAAATATGGTAATAGTACACAGGAATAGCTGACCAACCATGGCACAAACTACCCGCACCGTTAAAGTCTTTGTAGCCCTCCTCGGTTTCCCAAAAAGTAGTTGCACCCGCATCCAACATCTTTCCCCAACGCTCGTCAATATCGCAAAGAATTTCGCTAGTATATCGCGCCTTATCCACCTTGAGCAAGGCATCGTATTTAAAACACAACATACTGAGAGTGAGAGTTATTCGTTCGGTATTTTTATTTAACCTTTCTACAACGGCTTTCGCGTTGTCACCCGTTACGATATCCGTTAAAACGCAAAGATAATTGCCGAGTTCGGTCACAATCGGGTCTTCCTTGCCTAGAACAAACAATCCTTGATTTTTGTCGTAAAAACAATCAAAAATTTGCTTCTTTATTTCTTTTGCGCTGTCACTATAACAATCTTCTTTTTTCAAGACACTAGCTATAACCGACATGCTTTGTAGTGCTTTCAAATATAGAGTGTTCAAAATGAGATTGCATTTGTTTTTCCCGTCATATGATAGCCCCTCCTTCCATTCGTAAAAGTTCCAGCAATCTTCTTCCTCAAACTCCAAAAGCAAACCATTGCGCATACGCTTTTTAAACGTTTGGAACAACTCATTAAGTCTTGGATAAATAGAACGAACGAAATTGGCATCACCCGAATACTCTAGATATTCACAAACTTGCGAAATATAGTGTAGAGAAAAAGACGGAATGGTTAGAGCAAAATCGCATGGCACACACATTGGCAACAACCCGAACGTCAACTTCGAGTTTGCATACAAAGATAAACTTGCCCTTGCAAAATCGTATTCCTTAAAAGCATAATAACCACAAAGCATTTGATTGCGACTATCCATAGTAAACAAGCCTTGTTCACGCCACGGGCAGTCTTCATAATGCTCGTGCGTGCACGCTCGCAACGTACGAATTGCCGTGTCGTATATGCGTTGACGACGAGGCTCTCCTGCATCGAAGGGCACTTCAGTCAAAGGATAATCGGTAGGCAATATTTCCATTTTATTTACCTCAAATGGAATATCACTCTCTATCGCAATATAACGACACCCCAGACGTCTAAACGCGTTGTAAAAACTATTTTCACCTTCTTTTGCATAATAGGTAAAACTGAAATCTCGATCTTCTATCAAACGACAAATTTCATCGTTCAATAGATGTTCCCCATAAGAAATAGTTAACTTACTTTCTTTCTCACAAAACACCGAAAAAGATAAAAATCCAACTATTTCTTGTCCTAAATCAAATATATATTTTCGTTTTTCGTCTGCTCTATGTAATTTGCCGACAACACTTTCCCCAAGTACCAGTTTTTTTATGGGACGGACGCAAACGGGATAGGGCTTTTCCACCACTACCGACTTGCTGAAATCGGGGAGCGAGTCTTTCCTTGCATCATAAAAATAACTATATCCTAATTGATAGGTAATTTTTTTGCAATATCCTTTTTGATAATGAGGTTCGTATGCAGAAAGAACATTCTCATCACTTTTTGCGACCTGCTTACCGCCAACTAACACTTCAAACAAAAGACCTGCCGTGCCAAGACTATACGAAGAATTACTCTCTCCGTAATACCAAACTAGAATTTCTATTCGGTTGCCCCCTGAATTTAAAAAATCTTTCAAATCAATCTCATCATAAACGGCGGTTTCTTCGTATTCGTGATATTGCCCGAAAGAAACCATTTTCCCGTTTACAAGTAAATTATAGTCGCTATCTGCTGAAAGGCGCATAAGCGCTTCCCCACCCGTATAAACGAGGTCAAAATGGAATAAAACGTACTCGTCTTTTCCCGCTTCTTTTGATTTCCAAATCCACTTTGCGTTGTCAAACATTTTTTAAGTCCCCATTATACCTTTGCGTTAATATAAAATCTAGCTTGTATTTTACCATCTTTTATCTTGCTCTTAGGTATTTCTATCATCGTCCTATCGTGATTAAAATCTAAAATCCGCTCATCGAAAAGGTCGACAACTTCTATCGGCAAGCCTTGCGGATGGTTAACATAAAGCTTAACCACTTCGGGTAAATATTCAAGGTCGAAAAATTTTACTTCAACGTCGATATACCTAAACGTTAAATTTGGGCTAATGCTTACCGACACTTTTCCAAAATAAGTTAAATAGTTTTCTAGTTTAATCGCTTCTTCGTTGGTCATGGCATCTTCCATCCATTCCCTTGAAATCGCCTTGCCTATCTCGGCAGTCTTCTCTTCGGGAATTTCATAAAAAATAGTACTTGCCAGCCAACTCCTATGAGCAGCCATAACTAGTGCGAATGGGTGCGCCCTATGCCAACCTTCAAACAAAAGGGTGCTATGCGCTTCGGACATGGAAAAAGTTTCTTTATCCATTCCGTACCGCTCAACGAATTTTATGCACTCAGCGATTTTTTCATGTTGGTCACAATAAAACATTTTAGTGATCAAGTAATCGTTATAGGTAAAGCCACTATAAAAGAATATGTTTGCGTCGATGTCAAACGAATCGTTTAATATTGCACTCGTTTTAATTCCTTCCCAAAGATCCTTCCCAGAGTGGATTGCACCATCATACAAGGGCTTATCACTGTTGAAATCGATTATACTCGCAAGCGCAGAAATCGCATACGCAAAGCCAGAATCCATATAACTTTTTTTGAAAGGTATTTTCAATTCTGGACTTGAAGGCATATAATATTTTACACCTTGCGAAACCGCCTCCGCCTTGCTTAAAACCATATCCTTAAATGCTATGGGCATACCTTTTTCATCAAACTCTTCAATCTTCGACGACTCGAGCGCTCCCATATATTTACATTGCGAATAGTCGTAGTCCTGCACGTTCTCTTTTATATCGTCAACGTCTATCAACGAGTAATCTAACGAACGCAACAGACACTTTTTATAATCTTCGTACTCTTCTAAAAATTCTTGATATTCGGGGAAGTCACACTCCTTCATAACTAATAGTATATCCTTTAACCCCAAAATCGTGCCTACGTCAGTATAATACCATTGAAGGTGTCCAGAAATTAAAGTTATGTCAGTAGACTGTCCGCGAGGCATAATTCCCTGACACTCTAATAATTTTTCTTTTTTCGTCGACTGCCTTATTATCTTTTGCCAGCGACACGCGCGTAATATTGACTCTTTATGTTCGTATATCCATTTTTTGTTTTTGGTTAAACGATAGTGGGTTGCAATACCAGATAAAACGCCTCCATTACTATTTAGCCAAGCATGAGCAGTTGTTCCCATATAAGAAGCGCCAACCTTTTTATCCGGCAATATGCGCTTATCATAAACACCACACTCGCCTACTCCTTGCAGTTCAAAAAAGACTTCAAAACAACGTTCAACCAACTCGTGATAACCTTGCCTATCAAGCATTCCCATAACCCAATGACAAGACTCTTGCGCCCAAATAAATTCATATAACGTGGGCGATAAATGAGGGTAACTTAAAACTTTTTCGGGATAATTATCCCCTCCCCAAGTTTTGTATATTTCCTTGCCAAGAAGTTTTTCGTCTCCTTTGTTTTGCCTATCTATTAACATCATAGTATAAGCCGTTTGGATTTTCCAAGCATCTGAAAGGTGACTTCCCGGTATGGATATGCTTGCGCCTTTATCGTATATTTTCTTCCAATAGTTTGCTATCTTTTTTCTTTCTTCGTCAAAGGAAAGTGCGTTAAGTTTGCCCGCTTTTTCTTGCGGTAGAGGAAGATAAGGAAGCTTGAAGGTTATAATACTCTCCCCCATTTTGTCGACGGATATTTCCACCTGCCAACCATCATTTATCTTAGCCCCTTTAATGGAAGGCTTATCAAAATCGTTAAAAAACTCCCCTTCTCCGTCAAAAGAAAATATAACCCCTTTATCTTTTGCAACAATCAAGTTATCCATTTTATATAGCGGATAAGGATACTTGGGCATTTGAACTTTTTCGTTGTAGGGGCAAGCTATATCGTCGCGCATCAAAAAACCCGACCAATATGCATCTTTTTGCACTTGCTTCACAAAGCAGTTGTTAAAGGTAAAAGTAATAGGAAATTTTTTAGGTTTATCTTCTAAATTTTCCACCTTTATTTGAACCATTGCAATTAGTGGTTCATTCCCGTCGACAACCTTCTCTCCCTCAAGAAGAGTTGCATATGAAGTTTGTGAAATTTTACAACCTAAATGATTAGAAGTACAAGTAAAAATAGGCAAACATCCCTCTTGCAATGAAACCCTTGCTCTTCTTCCGTCACCCGCAAACGTCTCGAATTCTTCACCTATCATAGTGATAAAATATAGACCGCCGTGTTCTTCAAAATATCTTACTTCTATTTCCTCGTAAGGACAAATTATCGTAGCATTCCTCAATATAAATTCATTTGGATGCTCTAACACACCCATTATTTGTTGAGTTCTACTAATCGGTACAGTGTTTTTCATAATTCTCCTTTATGCCTATACGTTAATTTAAAAAAAGCCCAAATAAAACACACTATGATAATACTATATTCGAATGGCATTTTCAAGCGATTTTTTAAATTAATCAATTAATTTTTTCATACTTTTATCCCCCATAAATTTATTTAAAAATAAAATAGACACGTCATAGGGATAAACCTTAAAACGACGTGTCTAAATCTTTTAATTATTTGTTTTTAATTATTTATTCAATGCTTCTTGAACTGCAACTGCACAAGCAACGGTCATACCAACCATCGGGTTATTACCAGCACCGATTAAGCCCATCATTTCTACGTGAGCAGGAACTGAGCTTGAACCAGCAAATTGCGCGTCACTATGCATTCTACCCATGGTATCGGTCATGCCGTATGAAGCAGGGCCTGCTGCCATGTTGTCTGGGTGAAGGGTTCTTCCCGTGCCACCACCAGATGCAACTGAGAAATAGCTCTTGCCGTTTTCGATAGCCCATTTCTTGTAAGTACCAGCAACTGGGTGTTGGAATCTGGTTGGGTTGGTTGAGTTTCCGGTGATAGAAACGCCAACGTTTTCTAAACGCATGATAGCAACGCCTTCTGGAACGCTATCAGAGCCGTAGCACTTAACGTTTGCTCTTGCACCTTTAGAGAAAGGCTTTTCTTCCAAAACCTTAACTTCTTCGGTTGCAGGGTCAAACTTGGTTTCAACGTAAGTAAAGCCGTTAATTCTTGAAATGATATAAGCAGCGTCCTTACCAAGACCGTTAAGAATAACTCTTAAAGGTTTAATTCTAACTTTGTTTGCATTTAATGCAATTTTGATTGCGCCTTCTGCTGCTGCGAAAGATTCGTGACCAGCAAGGAAGCAGAAACATTCGGTTTCTTCTGAAAGAAGCATTTTACCAAGGTTTCCGTGACCTAAACCAACCTTTCTGTTTTCCGCAACAGAGCCAGGGATACAGAATGATTGAAGACCGATACCGATATTAGCGGCTGCAGTTGCAGCGCTCTTATCACCAGTCTTTTCTGCTGCTTTCAATGCGATTGCGCTACCTACAACGTATGCCCATTTTGCATTTTCAAAGCAGATTGGTTGAGTTTCTTGCGTAATGGTGTATGGATCGATTCCATACTTATCGCAAATTTCTTTACATTCGTCAATTGATTTGATGCCATATTCAGCCAAGGTAGCAAGAATTTTGGCTTCACGTCTTTCATAACCTTCAAAATGTGCCATAATTACCTTTACCTCCTATTATTCTTTACGTGGGTCAATATACTTAACCGCACCATCTTCAGGTTTGAAGCGACCATAAGTTCCTTTAGACTTTTCATACGCTTCGTTGGGTTCCATACCTTTCTTAATAAAGTCGGTCATTTTTCCAAGTGAAACGAATTCGTAACCGATAACTTCATTATTTTCATCTAGAAGTCGGAG
>JAZRMS010000218.1:0-1665 GCA_045647825.1 Christensenellaceae bacterium | reverse complement strand
GGAAGGAGCAGTAGGACACGAGGAAGAGGAAAAGCCAAGGCTTGTAAAAACACCATGGGATGAAAATGAAATCCCGTTCGAAAAAGCCGCTGAAATAGGGACTAGAAAGGTTATTGAAGAATACTCTACCGTTGGTGTGGTTGTCACTACAGACGGAAGTTTTTCTGAAATTGAACGAAAAAATTACGTTCAAGCTGAAGAAAAAGTGATTAATCAACTAAAAACACTAAATAAACCTTTTGTTATTTTATTAAATTCAGCAGAGCCAAACTCAGTCAACGCGCAAAAAGTTGCAGAAGAATTAGAGAAAAAGCACGGCGTGTCAGTAGTTTGCGTAAATGCTTTAACAATGGGCGCAGAAGATATTAGTTTGATTATGGAAAAGATTTTGCTGGAATTTCCTATGTCTTGTTTTAACGTTTGCTTGCCAAAATGGATGAGAACGTTGGGTTGTGATAGCGAAGTTGTGTGCGATTTGGTTAACAGCATAAAAGAGCGCTCATATAATATGTCTAAAATGAAAGACTATACCGAACTCTTTTCCTTGACTGAAGAGAGTGATGATTTTCAGTCTATAAATGCAATTGAATTAAGGCTTGGTGATGGAATGGTTGAGTATAATATTGAGCCTAATCCTGAACTTTATTTCAAGGTCATATCTAAAGAATGTGGTGAAAACATAGTTGATGATTGTCAATTAATTAGTTTTATTAAATCATTTGCAAAAGAAAAGAAGAAATTTCTAAAAATTAAGGACGCGCTTTCAAATGCAGAAGAGAGCGGATACGGCGTTGTCGTTCCGTCAGTAGACGAGATAAATTTAGAGCAACCGGTGCTAGTGAAACAGGGTGGAAGATACGGAATAAAAATGAAGGCGTCTGCACCAAGTTTACATATAATGAAAGTAGACGTTTCAACTGAAGTTTCGCCAATAGTAGGGACGGAAAAACAAAGTGAAGATTTAATAAACTATATTACCGGACAGATAGAAGAAGATCCTTCAAAAATTTGGGAAATGAATATGTTTGGGAAATCATTAAACGATCTAGTTAACGAAGGGTTATCTAGCAAAATATCATCAATGCCAAAAGTGGCACAGGGGAAATTAAGAAAAACCGTCACTAGAATAGTCAATGAAAACAGAGGCGGAATTTTATGTATTCTACTTTAATTATTTGTTAAAAACAAGCACGCTATTTTTGTTGATAGCGTGCTTATTTATTTTTAGTTAAAATGTTAAAAATCACTAATGTTTTACTTGTGTTATTTGCGATTCTGCTTTGAAATAATTTTTTCTAAAAGTGCAACTATTCCATACATAAGCGCTGCCAAAATACAAAGCACAATAGTTGAAGCCATAACTAAATCTAGCTTAAATACTTGACCGCCGTAAACAATTAAATATCCAAGCCCTGCTCTAGAAACTAAATATTCGCCCATAATAGATCCAACCCAAGCTAAACCAACGCTTATTTTTAACATACTTATAAGTGAAGGAATACTGCCTGGAATAACAAGTTTTGTTAGAATAGCAAATTTGTTTGCGCCCATTGACCTTAATAACAAAATTTTGTTTTTGTCGGTTGCTAAAAAACCGTTTAACATGCTCATTATTGCAACTATTATCCCTATAATTACTGCCATAAAGATTATGGCTTTGCTACC
>JAZRMS010000217.1:0-2015 GCA_045647825.1 Christensenellaceae bacterium | reverse complement strand
GTGCATGCACATTTCGCTACGGCATTCATAAGAAGTGTCAAATGGTTTTGCAATGTGATATGCTTTTTGTTTTGGAACGATACAGCCCTTGCCTTCAACGGCACTGTTCCAGTAAGATTGAACGGCATCTACCGTGTAGCCAATGCTGTTTGGTTGAACTTCCCAACCAACTTGGTCGAAAAGATAAAATTCAAATTCAGGAAGAATAAGCATGGTGTCTGCAATGCCAAGGTCTTTCATATATTGTTCAGCAGCAAGCACTATGTTTCTTGGGTATTGAGCAAGTGGGCGGTTTTCTGGGCTTGCAATAATCATTGCGTTACCGGTCATAGAAAGGGTTGGGATTTCGCAGAATGGGTCTATAACAGCCGTGTCTGGGTCTGGAATAAACACCATATCGCTCTTTTCAACCACAGCATAGCCGTAGTTAGAAGCGTCGAAACCGATACCACTTTTCATGGTGTCTTCTGAAAAGTTTTCTGCAGGAATTGTAACGTGGCGATATTGCCCGTTAATGTCAACCATCTTAAAGTCAACCATTTTAATTCCGTTTTCTTTGATAAGTGCTAAAACGTCTTTAGTGCTTTTTGCCATAAAATGCTCCTAATATAAATAAAATATGTCTAATTATAGCAGTTTTTTAATCGCCAGTCAATCTCGTTGATATGAATAGTAAAAAACTGAAAAAAATTTTTGATTTATTTTTGATGTTCTTTTTTATACTTGTCTATTAAAAAATTATATCTATTTAAGGTGTTTTCTGCCATTTCTTCAAAAGTGATAGGAATTTTAGAGCCTTCTTTGCCTATTTCTATCATCTTTTCTCTGTTAGAGAATATTTCTAAAATCTTTTCAGCCATATCGGGTGCGCTTTCTTTTGCAAGATAGCCGTTAACCCCGTCGGTAATAGGCTCTGCAGCCGTTGCCCCTTCTGATAAAAGGCAAGGCGTTTTCATAATGCACGCTTCTCTAACAACGATAGGTGCATTGTCATAAGAAGATGGGAAATAGAATAGGTCGCACGCCCCGTAAACACCTGCAAGAAGAGAAGGGTTTGCAATCTTCCCTAAGAAATGAACGTGTTCTTCTAGGCCGTTGTTTTTGACGAACGCTTTGTATTTTTCTAAATGTGCGCCTTCGCCAACAAGGAAAAGTTGATAACTTTTATCTTGACTAACCAAGGTCTTAACAGACTCTAAAATTAAAGGGATATTCTTAACATCACGCATTTGCCCAACGAAAAGAAGATTTTTGTTTTCTTCCTTTATGCCATATTGACTTCTAACGTCTTTAATTATTTGCTCTGCGTTTTCTGGATAAGTAAATTCCGTTCCGTTTTCCATAACGAAAATA
This sequence comes from Christensenellaceae bacterium, assembly GCA_045647825.1. Lineage (GTDB taxonomy): Bacteria > Bacillota > Clostridia > Christensenellales > Borkfalkiaceae > UBA1259. Next base: position 662 of record JAZRMS010000217.1, on the reverse strand, counting down.
TCTTTCTTAAATCCATATTCACGCATTATTTTTGCAGTAGCGTTAGAGGGTGCCCAAGCTTCTGTGCATTTGCTAAAAAACTTAACGACTTTTCTAGTCATAAACCACGCAATTAGTCTGCTGTGGGTGATTGCTAGCGTATCCTTTTTAAATTGAGAGTGGAATGTTGCAACTATAGGAATGTTTTTCTTTTTGGCAAGGCGCATTGCGTATTTTCCAAGAAAGAAAGGAGAATGAACGTGCAAAATATCAACGTCCATTGACTTTATAAGCTTGTTAAACTTTCTAGTATACTTTGGGAAAGGAACGATATAGCCGATTAGTTTAACCGAGTTAGTTTGTTTTCTCAAAACTTCATAAGGGAAAACAGAGTCGTCATAATCTTCGTGGCGATATTTTGGAACGACAACCTTAACGTCACAATTTTTCTTTAAGTATACGGTGGATTTATCCACTACTTTAATAACACCGTCAATTTGCGGATAGAAATTATCACAAAATTGTAAAACTTTTAATTTTCCGTTTTCCATAATTACCCTCTTTTTTAACGGATATATTTTATCACAAACCATATAAAAAAGCAATAGAAATTTTCATTGCCGCTAAATACAGTTGAAAATTCTTAAAGCATTATTTTTTACAACTAGCAAAAAGATTAAGTA
>JAZRMS010000216.1:0-2763 GCA_045647825.1 Christensenellaceae bacterium | reverse complement strand
CCTAAGACCGCTTGGCCTCCGACTTAGTTTTAGCTCGTCCGGTGAGATTAAAACTACTTTTATGCCCTTATATCTCGCTAAGGCTTGAATAAGTGAGTGCACAGTTCTTCCAAACTTTAAGTCCCCACAAAAACCTATTGTAAAGTTATCAAGCCTGCCCTTTTCTTTTTTAATTGTGAGTAAGTCTGTTAGCGTTTGCGTTGGGTGGTTATGTCCACCATCACCTGCATTTATTATTGGAACGCTTGAAACGTTTGACGCAACGAGTGGCGCGCCTTCTTTTGGGTGGCGCATTGCTATTATATCTGAATAGCAACTTACAACCCTTGTAGTGTCAGAAACACTTTCCCCTTTAGAAGAAGAACTGCTATTTGCGTCTGAAAAACCTAAAACACTTCCCCCCAAAGAGAGCATTGCCGATTCAAAAGAAAGTCTTGTTCTTGTTGATGGTTCAAAAAACAAGGTTGCAAGTTTTTTGTGCTTGCATTTTTCTTGGTATTTTTCTGGGTTAGCCTCTATATCCGTTGCAACTTCGATAAGAGAGTTTATCTCTTCAACGGATAGGTCGGTTATGGCAAGTAAACTTCTCATATTTTTCTCCTTAACCGTTTATCCAACTTTCATCTGATGGATTATCTCTAAACGCTTTTAATCTTTCAACGTCGGTTGCCTTTATGTATCCTGTTTGTGCGGCAACTTCTATAACCGTGTCAAAGTTGGTTAAACTAACGTTTTTAACGTTTGCTTCCTTTAATCTTTCAATACCCTTTTTCATTCCGTAAGTATAGATACTAACGATACCTAATACTTCTGCGCCTGCTTCACGGAGTGCTTCTACAACGTCGATACAGCTTCCACCCGTTGAAATAAGGTCTTCTATTACTACGACTTTCGTTCCTGGTTCTAACTTGCCTTCTATCTTGTTGTTTCTTCCGTGGTCTTTACTACTACCACGAACGTATCCCATAGGCATTCCTAGAATATGACCTGCAATGGCTGCGTGTGCAATACCTGCCGTGCTAGTTCCAAAAAGCGCCTCTGCATCTGGATATTCTTTTTTAACAGTTTCTGCAATAGCGTTTTCAACAACGTCTCTTGCTTCTGGTGCAGTTAGAATTAGTCTGTTATCACAATAAATAGGGCTCTTTATTCCGCTTGCCCAAGTAAAAGGTTGATCTGGGCGCAAAAACACAGCCTTGATTTTAAGTAAATTTTCTGCAACTTTCTTTGCGATTTCCATTTTTATTTCTCCTTATCCTAAGAATTCTTGAACACACTTTCTATACGCCGCAACAGGGTCTTCTGCCCCCGTGATTGAACGGCCTACTACTATGTAATCAGACCCCATTTCTTTTGCTAGCGCTGGGGTTGTAACTCTCTTTTGGTCACCAACTGCATCACCAGCAAGTCTTATACCTGGGGTTATGGTTAAGAATTTTTCTCCACAAACGCTCTTTACCTTTCCTGCCTCTAATGGAGAGCAAACAACACCGTCAAGTCCACAATTCTTTGCGTTTTCAGCATAGCTCATAACTACTTGGTCAATAGGCTTATCAATTAAAAGTTCGCTAGTCATAAGTTCTTGGTTGGTGCTTGTTAACTGCGTTACTGCAATCAATAGTGGTCTTGTTCCGTCTGGACGGGTAAGTCCTTCAATTGCGCCTTTCATCATTACAGAGCCGCCTGCAGCGTGCAAGTTTACCATATCCACGTCAAAACTAGAAAGAACTGCCATAGATTTTTTAACCGTGTTTGGAATATCGTGAAGCTTTAAGTCCAAGAATATTTTATGTCCACGGCGTTTAATCTCTTTTACTATTTCAATTCCGCCTGCATAGAAAAGTTCCATACCTACTTTTAAGTAAGGTTTTTCTTCCTTAAACTTATCCAAAAAATCAAATAGTTGTTCTTTGCCGTTAAAGTCGCAAGCTATTATAACGTCTTTATTCATTTGTGTGCCTCCCCGATTATATCGTTTAAGTCTTTTATGCCGTATTTGTTCATAAACACAGGCAAGTTGTTTATTATATCTCTACAAGCGTATGGATTAACCAAGTTTTCTGCGCCTACTTGAACTGCCGTTGCGCCTGCCATCATCATTTCTAAAACGTCCTCTGCCGTTGCAACGCCACCGATACCCATTATAGGAAGTTTTACTGCCTCGTATACTTGATATACCATTTTAAGCGCTATAGGGAATATTGCCCTTCCTGAAAAACCACCTATCTTGTTTGCAATGACGGGTTTTCTTGTTTTAAGATTTACTCTTAATCCTTGAGAGGTGTTGATTAAGCTTATTCCATCTGCACCGCCTTGTTCGCACGCTTTTGCAATTGAAACTATATCGGTAACGTTTGGTGTAAGTTTTATAAATAACGGCTTGTTAGTTACCTTTCTAACAGCCTTGGTAACTGCCTCTGCATTTTTTGGCTCTGTACCAAAACTCATTCCGCCGTTATGAACGTTTGGGCAACTGATGTTTACTTCTATTATATCAACGTCCTTTACCGCGTTAATCTTTTCGCAACATTCAACGTATTCTTCTACTGAAAAACCGCTTATGTTTGAAATGATAGGTTTTCTATAAACTTCTCTTAAGCGTGGAATTTCCTTTTCTATTACTGCATCAATTCCTGGGTTTTGCAAACCTATTGAGTTTATTAAACCAGAAGTGCACTCTGCAATTCTTGGGGTTTGGTTTCCAAATCTAGCATCTTTTGTCGTTCCCTTAATTGAAATTGCACCCAAAACGTTTATATCGTA
>JAZRMS010000215.1:0-3792 GCA_045647825.1 Christensenellaceae bacterium | reverse complement strand
TTTTCAATGGGCATGAAGCAGAGACTTGGAATAGCGATAGCTTTAGTGGGGAACCCAAAATTATTAATTCTTGATGAACCTATGAATGGACTAGACCCTGAAGGCGTAAGAGATATTGAAAACTTGATTTTGAAAATACGTGACACCTTTGGAACAACAATAATGATTTCTAGTCATATGCTAGCAGAACTTGTAAAAATTGTAACACGAATATGCGTTATTCATAAAGGTCAAGTATATAAAGAGTTTTCTCAATCTGAATTTATTGAACAATGCGGAGAAAAAGATATTAACAGTTATTATTTGAGTATTTTACAACAAAACTAAAAAAGCGATAGAAAATTTCTTGGTTAAATAGCCAAGAAATTTTTACTTTTTTAAAAAAATAAAAACACTATATAAAAACAGTTGACTTTAACACTTTATCGTGCTAAAATGATAAACGATTAAAATACTTGTGAGGTTGAAATGGAAAAATTTCAAATAGAAAAGTATGACGAACTTTTTAACGCAATATTAAAACTTAAGACTGTGGAAGATTGCAGAAGTTTTTTTGAAGACGTTTGCACTATAAAAGAACTTCAAGACATTTCTCAAAGATTAGAAGTTGCATCTTTACTTAAAGAAGGCAACAACTATCAAGAAGTTTGCAAAAAGACGGGTGCGTCTACTGCAACGATTAGCCGTGTTAACAAATGCCTAAACTACGGTAAGGGTGGCTATGGTATAGTTTTGGGGGACAAATAGTAAGTTATGGAAAACTTTAATCTTGTTTTAAGTAGCGAAGAAAAGGCGGTGTTCACACTTCGCGCGCTCTATAAAAAATACGGTTATTCGCAATATAAGATGAGCAAGTTTGAAGAGTATGATTTATACGCTAAAAACAAAAACTTTTTAGTTTCGGATAACGTTATCACTTTTACCGATACGGACGGAAAACTTTTGGCGCTAAAACCAGACGTTACTTTATCTATTGTCAAAAACGACAGAGATGGCTTGGGTGTAAAAAAACTCTATTATAACGAACATGTTTATAGGGTTTCTAAAGGCACTAAATCGTTCAAGGAAATAATGCAAGTTGGTTTAGAGTGCCTTGGGGAAATAGATGAATATGCCGTTACGGAAGTTGTTTATTTAGCGTCAAAAAGTTTAGACTGCTTTTCAGAGAAAAACGTTTTAGATATTTCTCACCTTGGTCTTGTTAAGAGCGTTATTGAATACGCTGGTGTTTCAGAAGACGGGGAAAAGAAAATTATAGAGTTTATTGCTCAAAAGAATTTAGAAGGCGTTCGTTCAGTATGCAATAGCGAAAATTTGGGCGAAGAAAAAACCGAACTTCTTTCAAAGTTAATAACCGTTTATGGCAATGCGGAAAAAGTTTTACCTAATCTTGATTGCTTTGCTGTAAGTGATAGCGCAAAAGACGGGATAGAAAGCCTAAAACAAGTTATTTATGGCTTGCAAGAGATGGGCGTTAAAGATAAAATAAGAATAGATTTTTCTGTTATAAACGACGTTAACTACTATAACGGCGTGGTGTTTAAGGGTTTTGTAAGTGGTATTCCAACGGGAATTTTATCTGGTGGACAATACGACAACTTAATGAACAAAATGGGCAAAAAATCGCGCGCAATAGGGTTTGCAGTTTATCTAGACGGCATTGAAAGGCTATCTAACGATCTTTTAGATGACAGCGTTGACGTGGCTATAGAATACGGCGAAAACGTTTGTCCAAAAGAGATTGCCAAAAAGGTTAACGAGCTTATTAAAGAAGGCAAGAGCGTTATTGCAGAAAAGGTAATTCCAGAAGGAATAAATTATAAAACGATTATAAAAATGTGAGGCAAAATATGAACATGCTAAACGTTGCGTTGCCAAAGGGCAGACTTGGCGAAAAAGTTTATTATATGTTTGAAAAGGCAGGTTTTCCTTGCCCGTCAATCAAAGAAAACAACAGAAAATTAATATTTGAAAACCCAAGCGTTGGCGTTAGATATTTTTGGGTAAAACCTAGCGACGTTGCAATTTACGTTGAGCGTGGCGCTGCAGACGTTGGCGTTGCAGGAAAGGACATAATTGCAGAATATCGCCCAGACGTTTACGAATTGCTTGACTTAAAGATAGGCAAATGCGATATGGCTGTTGCAGCTAAAGCAGACTTTGTTGATGACAGACGTCGCACGCTAAAGGTTGCAACCAAGTTTAAAAACATTGCAAAGGAATACTATTCTAAACAAGGGCGTGACATAGATATAATTCACCTTAACGGTTCAATCGAACTTGCGCCTATCTTGGGACTTTCTGACGTTATAGTTGATATTGTTGAAACGGGAACGACGCTAAAAGAAAACAACCTTGTCGTTGTGGAAAAGTTTCAACCGATTAGTGCAAGATTAATAGTAAACAAAGCGAATTATAAATTTAAGAACGAACAAATAGAAAAAATTATGCGTTCGTTGAGCGAACAAACGGAGAGTTTATGATTAGGATAATAAAAGACGGCGGAAAAGGTCGTGAAAACGTGTTCACGGCAACCGAAAAAAAGATTGACGTTAGCGCCGTCGTTAGCGATATTATAAATACTGTTAGAAAGGACGGGGATAAGGCGTTGTTTGCCTTTGCAGAGCAGTTTGACAAGGTTAAACTAAACTCTCTTGTCGTTACTAAAGAAGAAATTGAGAGTGCAAAGAACGCCGTAGAGCCAGAATTTATTGCAGTTATCGAAAGGGCGGCGAAAAATATTCGTGCTTTCCACCAAAAGCAAAAAAGAGAAGGCTTTGAGTTGAAAGAGCAAGAAGGGATAGTTATCGGTCAAAAGATAATTCCCGTTGATCGTGCAGGATTATACGTTCCGGGTGGCACGGCTGCTTATCCTTCAACCGTTTTAATGGATGCTATCCCAGCAAAAATTGCAGGGGTAAAGGAAGTGGTTATGGTTACCCCACCATCAAAAGACGGTGGCGTTAATCCCGTAATACTTGCAGCAGCATCCATAGCAGGTGTTGATAAAATATATAAAGTGGGTGGCGCGCAAGCTATTGCAGCCCTTGCTTATGGAACGGAAACAATACCAAAGGTAGATAAAATCGTTGGGCCGGGCAACGCATTTGTTGCAGAGGCAAAAAAACAGGTGTTTGGCCAAGTTTCTATCGATATGATAGCAGGACCTAGTGAGATAATGGTGGTTGCAGATAAAGATAATAACCCCGATTACCTTGCGGCAGACCTTTTATCACAAGCAGAGCACGATAAGAACGCAAGTGCAGTTTTGATTACTGATAGCGAAGAGCTTGCTTCCGCCGTTTCTCTTAGCATAGAAAAGCAAATTCCACTTTTAGATAGAGCTGACATTGCAAGAGCATCTATAGACGATAACGGAAAGATTATAATTGTTGAAGATATTGAAAGGGCAATTGAACTTGCAAACGATATTGCACCAGAGCACCTTGAACTTTGCGTTAAAAACCCATTTGATGCGTTAAATAAAGTTAGGCACGCAGGCTCTGTGTTCTTGGGCAAATATTGTCCAGAAGCGCTTGGCGACTATTTTGCGGGAACTAACCACACCTTGCCAACAAGTGGAACGGCAAAGTTTTCTAGTCCGCTTTCAGTAGATGATTTTATAAAGAAAACGCAGTATATATATTATGATAAGTGCGCTTTGGAAAAAACTTATAAGGACGTTGAGTATTTCGCTAAAAAAGAAGGCTTAACGGCACATGCAAAGAGCGCAACGATAAGATTTGAGGAATAAAATGAGCAAGTTTTTAAGCGACAAGTATCAAAAACTTA
>JAZRMS010000214.1:0-5271 GCA_045647825.1 Christensenellaceae bacterium | reverse complement strand
AGCTTGAAAATATTAAAGAAGAAGTTAACCCCACCGAAATCTTGTTGGTTGTAGACTCAATGACAGGTCAAGTTGCCGTCGAAGTTGCAGACACCTTTAACAAGAGATTAGAAATAACAGGTTTAGTTTTAACCAAACTAGACGGTGACACAAGGGGCGGTGCAACCCTTTCAATGAAAGCGGTTACAGGAAAACCTATAAAGTATTGTTCGGTTGGCGAAAAACTTGGCGATTTAGAGCCTTTCTATCCAGATAGAATGGCAAATCGTATTCTTGGAATGGGCGACGTGCTATCGTTAATTGAAAAAGCGCAAGAAGCCGTTACCGAAGAAGATGCAAAGAAAATGGAAAAGAAGTTTAGGGAAAATTCCTTTACTTTGGACGACTTTTTAATGCAGTTTGAAGCTATGAAAAAAATGGGTGGCATTAGAAATATAATAGGAATGCTACCAGGAATGGGTGGAAAACTTAAAATTCGCGAAGAGGATATAGACGAAAAGAAAATGCTTTCAATGAAAGCAGTTATCCAGTCAATGACAATGCGCGAAAGAGAAAACCCACAAATAATAAACTCTTCTAGAAAAATGCGTATAGCACAAGGTAGTGGAACTTCGGTGCAAGAAGTAAACCGTGTTCTAAAGCAGTTTGAACAAACCAAGCAAATGATGAAACAAATGCGTGGAAACAAAATGTTCCGTTTTTAAGAAGAATAAAACAACAAAAGTAAAAAATAAAAAAATTATATAAACATTTTAAGGAGAAACTACAATGGCAGTAAAAATGAGATTAACCAGAATGGGCGACAAAAAATCACCTTTCTATCGTATCGTAATCACCGATTCAAGAAACGCAAGAGACGGCGCTTATATTGACAAAGTTGGTCACTACAACCCAACCACCGTACCTGCAGAAATCGTTATTGACGAAGTAAAGGCAAAAGATTGGCTTGCAAAGGGTGTTCAACCTACCGATACCGTAAAAAATATCCTAGTAAACACCGGAATTCTTCCAAAGCCAACCAAACTTTCACCTGCAAAAACCAAGGTTCGTAAGTCTTCAAAATAATTGATTTAGGTTGGAAATATGATAGAGTTAATTAAAATGGTAATTAACCGTTTCGCAGAAAAAACGGATGAAATCGAATACGATATCGTTGATAATGGAAAAAACGTTTCGGTTACCGTAACTCTTTCTGAAAGCGATATGGGAAAAGTTATCGGTCGCCAAGGCAAGATTGCAAAGGCGCTCCGTACTTTAGTTCGCGCCGGCTCGGTTAAAGAAAACAAAAAATACAACATAGAAATAGTAGAGCGCGGGGAAAAGAAATAATTTCCCCGTTTTCTTTAAGTTGTTATTATGGTAGAAACGCTAAAAATAGGTCTTATAGTAAAACCACAAGGGATTAAAGGCGAACTAAAAGTTCAACCCTTAACCGACGATATAAATAGATTTAGAAAGCTAAAAGAAGTAATAATCGACGATAAAACTTATAAGGTACTAAACACCGTTATCGGTGGCAACGTTGTTTTTATTTCTATTAGTGGTGTTGCAGACAGAAACGTTGCGGAATCTTTCCGTGGCAAGTTTTTGCGCGTAACGAGAGAAAACGCTATTCCGTTAGAAGAGGGGCGTTATTTTATCGTTGACATTATCGGGTGCGAAGTTGTTACGGATAAAGGCCAAGAAGTTGGTAAAGTTATAGAAGTAACTAGTGCAAGGACGGACGTGTTTACGCTAACTTGTCCAAACGGAAAAATTATGCGTTTTCCATTTCTAAACGATTTGGTTTTAAGTGTTGACGTTCAAAATAAAAAGATAACGGTCAGCGAAAAACGACTAGAAGAGGTGAGTTGTTATGAGGATTGACGTGCTCACTTTATTTCCAGAAATGTTCGTTCCACTAAAAACTAGTATAATAGGTCGTGCCGTAGATAGTGGCAAGTTAGAAGTTAACGTCGTTGATATTCGCGATTATACCGAAGACAAGCACAAAAAGTGTGACGACGCGCCGTTTGGTGGTGGCGCGGGAATGGTTATGACGCCACAACCTATCGCAAGCGCAATTAATGCCGTTGACCCTAATCACGAGGCAAGGCGAATTTTCCTTTCACCAAGGGGAAGGGTGTTTAACCAAAAAGTCGTGCTAGAATTTAGCAAACTTGATAGAATTTTATTGCTCTGTGGACACTACGAAGGTGTTGACCAAAGAGTAATCGATTTGTTTATTGATGAAGAACTTTCTATCGGCGACTTTGTTTTAACGGGTGGAGAAATACCTGCAATGGCTGTAGTAGATGCAGTTGCAAGATACGTTGACGGTGTTATTAACGGAGAGTCGTTAGAGCAAGAAAGTTTTGCAAGTGGAATGCTTGAATATCCACAATATACCCGTCCACAAGAGTTTATGGGGCTAAAAGTGCCAGAAGTTTTAACTAGTGGACACCACGCAAACGTTGAGCGCTGGAGAGCGGAAAAGTCAAGGGAAATAACCCTTAAAAACCGCCCAGATCTTTTGGAGGAATAGTATGCAACATCTTCAATGGTTTCCAGGGCATATGACGGCCGCAATGCGAATGATGGAAGAGAACGTTAAACTTGTTGACGGCGTTATGCTAGTTTTAGATGCGCGCGCACCAAGAGCGTCCTTAAACAACAAGCTTGCAAAATTGTTTGCTAACAAAAAAGTATTATACGTATTGAATAAAGCAGATTTAGTAAACCCTGCAGACGTTAAAAGAACGGTTGCAGAATTTACTAGCGAAGGAAAAGAAACGGTTGCAGTTAGCGCTATGGATAAGCGCGCAGTCGATCTTCTTTATTCAAGAATTTTTGCGCTATTAAAAGAAAAACTTGATAGAAACAAGGAAAAAGGCGTGTTTAAGCCTATTAGAATAATGGTTGCAGGAATTCCAAACACGGGTAAATCTACTATCATAAACGCCCTATGTGGTGGCAAAAAAACTATTACGGGCAACAAGGCAGGGGTAACAAAAGGCAAGCAATGGGTAAGGCTAAAAGAACTAGAACTTTTAGATACGCCAGGCACTATGCCACCTGCTTTCGACAACCAAATTTTGGCTAAACATTTGGCTTATATAGGCAGTATGAACGACGCGAATATAGACTTCAACGACCTTGCTTATGAGCTTCTAGCCGAACTTAAGGAAAAATATCCGTCACTTTTAACTGAAAAGTACGGGATAGAAAATCTAGAAGTTGAAACGCTAGAACTCTTTAACGCAATATGCGTTAGACGTGGCTTTTTGCGCCGTGGTGGGGAGTTTGACTACGAACGTTGCGCAACTGCTATAATTGACGATTTTAGAAAGGGAAGAATAGGTAAAATTATTCTTGACTGATATGGATAATTTAGTTTACGAAAGAAAGCATATAGAAAGTGGCTTAAAATACGTGGCTGGGGTTGATGAAGTTGGGCGTGGCCCACTTGCAGGTCCGGTTGTGTGCTGTGCCGTAATAATGCCTTTAGACGACTTGATAGAGGGCGTAACGGACAGCAAAAAATTGACCGAAAAAAAGAGAGAAATTCTTGCCGAAGAGATAAAGAAAAGAGCAATTTCTTATTGTGTTTATCAAGTTTCAGAGCAAGAAATTGACCAAATAAACATACTAAACGCCGTAAAAAAATGTATGGTTAAAGCAGTTGAAGGACTTGACGTAAAGCCCGATATAACGCTTGTAGACGGGGTTGACACAAATTTGCCCATCAATGCAGAGTACATAGTTAAAGGCGATTTAAATAGCTATACGATAGGTTGTGCGTCTATCGTTGCAAAGGTTTTTAGGGATAGACTAATGGTGGAAAAAGCAAACGAATATCCAGAGTATGGCTTTGAAAAGCATAAAGGATACGGCACAAAAACGCACATAGAAAAAATCAAGGAGATAGGACCTTGCAAATTGCACAGAAAAACTTTTATAAAAAATTTCTGGGTAGAGTAGGCGAAGAAAAAGCCGCCGAATTTTTAAGGAAAAAGGGTTTTAAGATAATAAAAACCAATTATAAAACGCACGTGGGCGAAATAGACATAATCGCAGAAGATAGTGGCACGATAGTTTTTGTTGAAGTTAAGACTAGGTCGGGAGATGCTTATGGTCTACCGTGCGAGGCAGTTGACCTTAAAAAACAAGAAAAATATTTTAAGGTGGCCACCGAATATTTGCAAAGAGAGAAAAAATTAGACTCACCTTGTCGCTTTGACGTGGTCGAAATAGAAAAGGGAGAAATAAATCATATTTTTGATGCATTTAGTATGTAAAAATGCTTGCAAAAGTGCAAAAAATATGTTATTATATAAAACGCTTTGGGCGTTCCTCTTGCATCCGATATGACAATGAACGCTTAATAAAACGGAGGTAAAAGCAATTATGAGTAGCATTATTGACGCTATCAATCAAGAAAACATTAAGAGCAGTATTCCTGAATTCAACGTTGGCGACACCGTTAAGGTTATGGTCAAGGTTATTGAAGGTGACAGAGAAAGATTGCAAGCTTTCGAAGGTATCGTTATCGCAAGAAAGCACGGTGGTATTTCTGAAACCTTTACCGTTAGAAGACTTTCTTTCGGTGTAGGCGTAGAAAAGACTTTCCCAATCCACTCGCCAAAGGTTGCTGACATACAAGTTGTAAGACACGGTAAAGTACGTCGTGCAAAACTTTACTACTTGCGTGCAAGAACGGGTAAAGCTGCAAAGGTTAAAGAAGTTAAAAGATAAGAAAAAGAACTTGCCGAACGGCAAGTTTTTTTTTGCCTTTTTACGCACCTATATATAATGTATAAAAAATTGAAAAATTCACGCTATAAAAGTTTACAAAAAAAAATAAATATTATATAATAGTAAAATAATGGATAAGGTTTGCGTTTTACCGTTTAACAAAAGCAAAAAAGGGGCAATATGATAGCAAAAATATTCGGCTTTACTCTTGTCGGGTTAGAGGGGATACCAATTCAAATAGAAGTTGATATAAACAACGGACTTCCCGCATTCGATATAGTTGGTCTTGCAGACACGGCTGTTAAAGAGTCAAAAGAACGTGTGCGTTCAGCAATAAAGAATAGCGGTAGAACTATGCCCGTCCGTCACATCACGGTAAACCTTGCTCCTGCAAACGTAAAAAAAGAAGGCTCCGTATTTGACCTTGCAATACTTGCGGCTATTCTGCAAAGCGACGGTGTGATACCGCATTCCAAGTCGGAGGCCAAGCGGTCTTAGGAAGACAAAATATCTCTCCAACTCCTTGGCTCACAGAAC
>JAZRMS010000213.1:0-1907 GCA_045647825.1 Christensenellaceae bacterium | reverse complement strand
TTTATCAACTATCTTATGTTGGAGCAAGATTATGGAAAATGAAAACAAAAAAATGAATACCGTTGATTATGGTTTGGTGTCGGTAATAATGCCAAACTATAATGGAGCAAGATTTTTAAATCAAAGCATAGAAAGCGTTTTAAACCAGACGTATAAAAATTGGGAGCTTATTTTCGTCGACGACTGTTCTACTGATAATTCTTTAGATATGGTTGTGGCATATAATGATGAGCGAATAAAAGTTATAAAAAATCAAAAAAATTCAGGGGCTGCCATAACCAGAAACAACGCTATTAAGCAGGCAAAAGGAAGATGGATTGCTTTTTTAGATAGTGACGATAAGTGGAAAGAAGAAAAACTAGAAAAGCAACTAAAGTTTATGGTTGAAAACAATTATCCTTTTACTTTTACACATTATCAAGTGGTTAACGGACAGGGAGAAGAAATAACCGTATTTAAGCCTAAAAAGGACGAATATGATTATAAAACTATTTGCAAACATTGCTATATAGGTTGTTTAACCGTAATATACGATAAAGATAAACTTGGCGAAGTATTAATGCCGCCAGAAGCGGTAAAGAGAGAGGATTTTGCGTGTTGGTTATCAATACTTAAAACGGGCGTAAAAGCTGTTTGTTTACACGAAGATTTAGCAACGTATAGGGTTCATAACGGGTCGGTATCTTCAAACAAGTTAAAAATTGTAAAATATCATTGGAGCGTTTATAGAAAAGTTGAGAAATTGAATTTTTTCAAAAGCATATATTTTATGTTGCATTGGGCAATTAAAGGATTTTTCAAATATAAGAAGTAACGATAGTAAAGATGAAAGTAGAAGTATTGTTAGCCACCATGTTCTATAAAAAAGAGGACAAAGGCGTATTAAAGCAAATGAATATTCAATCGGATATAATAGTTGCTAATCAGTGTGATGAGGATGAGAAATATCAGTTTGAATACAATGGATATAATGTAAAGGTGCTATCTTCCTCAGATAGGGGTGTTGGTATTAATCGTAATAAAGCCTTAACTGCTTCTGATGCAGAAATTGTCATTTTTGCAGATAACGACGTTAAATATTACGACGGATATCGTGAAATTGTTGATGAGTATTATAAAAACAATCTTAAAGCGGACGTTGTCGTTTTTAATTTTAAAATTAAAAGGGGAACAGGAGATTTTATCAATGTAAATAACTCTGATAAAAAGGCGACTTTTAAGGACTTGACAAAATTTGGCACTTACGCAATTACCGCAAGGAGAGATTCACTTTTGCGAAAGAGAATTTTCTTTTCATTGTTGTTTGGTGGTGGGGCTAAATATCAATGTGGGGAAGATAGTGTGTTTTTGCAAGATTGTTTTAGAAAGAAGCTAAAAATATATCTTTGCAGTAAAACGTTGGGGGAAGTTGTTCATAAAGAGTCTACGTGGTTTAAGGGAATAAACGAAAAGTATTGTTTAGATAAAGGCGCTCTGTATAGAGCCGCTTTTGGATGGAAGGCAAAATTTTTTCTTTTGTATCATGTGGTTAAACATAGAAAACTTTATTTGCCAGTTGGTGGAGCTAAAAAAGCTTATTCGCTTATGAAAAAAGGTCTTAAAGAGTATAAAGGAAAGAAAAATGTTATTTTCAATAATAGTTCCCGTATATAAGGTAAAAGACTATTTAGATAGATGCGTGCAAAGTATTCTAACACAAACTTTTGCTGATTTTGAACTCATACTAGTTGACGATGGGAGTCCGGATGAGTGTGGTAAGATGTGTGACTCTTGGCAACAACAAGATAAAAGAGTAAAAGTCGTTCATAAGCAAAACGGGGGTCTTTCTTCTGCTAGAAATGCGGGAATAGAAATAGCAAAAGGAGAATACGTTTTATTCGTTGACTCAGATGACTATATCGTAGAAG
>JAZRMS010000212.1:0-4658 GCA_045647825.1 Christensenellaceae bacterium | reverse complement strand
TAAATCATTAGTTGTGAATAATATCGTCCTTAAAAATGTATCCAAGTTCACGAGCCTCACGCTCAATCCAGCGCGCCTCACTTCTTGCTTTTATAGTATCTTCACCCGATTCTATAAGCCTATTGTACTCTGCAATTCTAGCCTCTAGCTCGTTTATCTTATTCCTTTTAACGCCTATTGATATTAACTGATAAACCATCACTATTACTAGCACCACTACTAGCGCTACTGCGCCTACCGTGCCCGCAACTATCAGTCTTTTTGCTTTTTCTTCCGTCATAAAAAACCTTCACAAATTTTTTTACATATATATTATATATCTTTTTAAGCCATTTTGCAAGTATAATATTAAAACTTTTAAAATACAGATACAAACCTATTAACACACCAAGCGGCATATAAAATCTTATCGTTGGAAACCTTGAAAAATCGGAAATAAAGACGTAAAGAAAAACTACCACAATAAACGATAAAATATCAGGTATCGACAACAAGATTTTATTCTTAAACGGCAACTTGAAAATGCTTGCAATAGAAAAAACAACCCCTGCTATCCCACCAAAAGCAACGCAGGCAACAAAAACGTAAAATTGATTTTTAGACACAAACATTACTTAAAAATCCTCTTTAAAAAAGCAACCTGCTTTCCCAAGTATTTTATTTCGTTAATCACACCTTCGGCAGTTAAATTTCCACTCTCTTTGTTGAACGAAATTATCTTTATATTTTCACCCGTTACAACAACCCTAGACCCCGATACTGTTAGTTTTAAGCACTGTTCGGAAAAAGAATCTACAGATTCAACACCCGTTAAAGATAGGCTTTTTCTATTCTCCAAACACAAGGTGTTTTGTTCTAATTTTTTTTGATCTATCATAACAAAATTCCCCCTATTATTTATATATAATATTATGCTACTAACAAACAAATTAAACCAAAAAAAAGAAAAAAGAAAAGACGGCAAAAAGCCGTCTTTAATATAAAGATATAACTTAATCTGGAAGTTTTAAGTCACCAAACTTTATCTTGTTTTTCTTTCTCATAAATTCACTTATGAGAGCGTTAAAAAATATAGGAAGAATAAACATTAATAATATAATGCCAAAAACGCCAACAAAGTCTAAATTAGTGTACTTAAATAAATCAAAAACACCAACCAAACCACTAGTTCCCATGCCACCGCCAGAAGAGCCACATTTTAGCCCAAAAACACACGTTGCAAGCGGACCACAAATAGCACTAGAAATTATCATAGGCAACATTGTAATTGGTTTTTTCATAATATTTGGTATTTGCAACATACTTGTTCCAAGCCCTTGTGCGATTAATCCGCCAACACCGTTTTCTCTAAAGCTTGCAACGGCAAATCCAACCATATGCGACGCACCACCAACAGTTGCAGCACCGCCGGCTAAAAGCATTGCGTCGTATATTTCAAAAGACACTTCCCCTTTAGCAAAACCGGTTAAAACGGGAGATGCAACGGCAACCCAAATAGCTGCTGAAGAAGTTGGCATAGTTAAAACTATACCCATTACTACCGATATAATAACCCCCATAAAAAATGGCGTTGTTTTAGTAGCAAGAGCAATTAATACACCAAGTTGATTAACAGCCCAAATAAATGGATACGCAATGAAAATGCCCGCAAAGCTAATCAATAGCGCGCCTATAGGTATTAAAATTATATCAAGCTTTGTCTTTCCCGCATACAATTCGACTAATTCAACAACAAGCATTGTCACAACGTATGCACCGATAGGGTTTCCTGGAAGAGCAGAGCCCATTTTAATAGTTATTGCCCCAAATCCAGCAGCCCCAGGAATAAGTTGATCTGCCCAAGCACCTATCATGCCGGCAACACCTGCAGAAAATATCAAAAGTTTGTTTTTACCCAAAGCGTGTGCGATACCAACACCGATACCCACACCCATAAGAATTTTGGCAATATTTGAAATATAAAGCAAAGTATTGCCGATATAGTTATCGCCTATCCATCCTGCAATCATTGCAAGAATTGTTCCTGCTATTAAAGTAACAAAAAGCCCTTGAGCCATACCTGAAAAAGCAGTTATAAAATAACGCTTTGGTGCTGACTTTAAATACTTAACAAACCCTTCTTTCATTTGCGCCATTTGTTCATCCTTTAAAAATTTATTTCAGTTAATTTATTATCAACCTGATCACACGAAGTCAAATAATATTTAACCCCGTTTTTAACGACTAACTTATCTGCCCTAACGCTTTTACCGTGCAAATGCCCATACACAACCGCATCAACACCATATTCTTCGAAAAGCTTGGTAAAAGCTGTATCTTCTCTATGTACGTTAAAGGGTGGATAATGTATTAAGGCAATAAGCTTGTCCCCTTCCTGCCTAATTTTGCAAGCACTAGCGAGCGACAATTTTAATCTTTCCGTTTCTCTTAAATAAATCTTGTTATCTTGAGCAGTAAAATCAGGCGAACCTGGAACACTCCAACACCTAGATCCACAAACAACTACTCCGTCAAACCTAATACTGTCATTTTGCAAGGCGTAAAAACCGCTTGGAAGAATATCTCTAACCTTTCCTATCCCACTCCACCAGTAGTCATGATTACCCTTAATCATGACCTTTGTGCCGTTTAGAGAAGAAAGTGAGTCAATGTCAATTTTGGCATCTTCTAGCGCCATTGCCCAACTTATATCCCCACCTATCAAAACCAAGTCGCTAGATGAAACCTTACTTTCCCAGTCTTCCTTGATTTTATCAAGATAACCTATCCAGTTTCCACCAAAAACGTCCATTGGCTTATTAGTATTTGTCGATATATGTAAATCACTTATTGCAAAAATCTTCATAACAATATTTTAACATAAAATTAAAAAAATAACAATCCAATGTGTAAATTTTTACTGAATAGTTGTAAAATTTATATATAAATTTTTAAAATGAAAAATACAGCGTTGTTAAAACGCTGTATTTTTCTTTATTCTGGATACATAGGCAGTTCAAAAAATCCTGCACAAACTTCTTGCGTATACTCTTGACAAGGCGGTATTGCAGCATATCCATAAGATGGAATTAGCAACTCAACGTCCATTACGATTTTTAGTATTATAGACACACAAGCATCAATCGTAAATTGATTTTCGCCTGTAGTACTGCCTTGCGTTGAAACTAGCGAAACAAGGGCTTCCACAGAATACGGCATTATTGATGCAGACGGAATATTTAATATAACGTCTTTAGTTACCGTCACTACAGAAGTAGCAGCGCCTTCTACACCGTTTGCATCCACGTAAGCAACGGAAACTGGTATATCCACGTCTGCCCTAACTCTTGCGCAGTTTGGTCTTTCAGCAAGTGGATCTACAATTAAGTTAGATATTACACCTTGAGAAACAGTGCTCTTTGCACTAATAAAGGTTAGCGGATATGTAGGATTAGACGGGGTTAAATTTGTTATATTAAGCACCACACCATTAAGTTGAGTTTGTTGCATGCAAGCATCAAACACTTTTTTAGCCTCAACACACACCTTCTCACATAGACCGTTAAGTGGATTTCCGTTTATTTGACCAGGACATTTATCCGACTGAAAATTACAGAAAAATGACATTTTATCCTCCTTTTAGGTTTTCTATTTCAATATATGATTTATAAAGAAGGTTATGACACAAAAAACACACGACAAAAGAAATTTCGCCGTGTGCTTTTATTTTTTTGTTATTTAATTATTAAAAATTAAAGCCTAATTCAATAGCCTTGATGTTGTTTGCAAGAAGTTCTGCCTTTTTAGCAGGAACCATTTGTGCAAGACTAGTCTTTATTTGATCCATGGTTAAAACGCTAGTTGCTTTTAAAACTTTGCCTAAAATAATCATGTTTGCAAGACCGTCAAGTCCGTTATCGCTTGCCATTTTAGTAGCTGGAATAGGATAAATTTCAACGCCGTCTCTTTGAACGTCTTTTGCGATAAGTGAACTATCGTAAACAATATATCCACCAAGTTCAGTTTCGCTTAAATATTTTTCAAGTGAAGGCAAGTTCATTGCAATCAAAACGTCTGGCTTATCAACGATTGGCGAGCCGATTGGCGTGTCGCTTAAAGTAACGCTACAGTTTGCCGTACCACCACGCATTTCTGGGCCGTAAGAAGGCAACCAACTTACTTCCATGCCTGCTTTAAGTCCTGTATAAGCTAGTGCTTTACCCGTGAACAAAATACCTTGCCCACCAAAACCTGCAATAAGAATTTTAGTTGTTTTACTCATTTATTTTTCCTCCTTATATTTATCCTTATAAACACCAAGAGGATAATGAGTTTCCATGTTTTCTTCAAGCCATTTAAGCGAATCTTTTGGTGATAAACCCCAGTTGGTTGGGCAAGTTGACAACACTTCTATAAGTGAGAAACCCTTGCCTTCCATTTGGTTTTTGAAAGCATGCAAAATTGCTTGTTTTGCTTTTTTGATATTCTTAACGTTGTTAACTGCAACTCTTTCAAGATAAGATGCACCCTCTACTTGTGAAAGCATTTCACAAACTTTAACAGGATATCCAACAACGGTAACGTCTCTTCCATAAGGTGAAGTTTGCGTTACTTGTTTTGGTAAAGTCGTTGGTGCCATTTGCCCACCAGTCATACCATAAATTGCGTTATTTACGAAA
>JAZRMS010000211.1:0-3316 GCA_045647825.1 Christensenellaceae bacterium | reverse complement strand
TAACGATGTGTAAAAGTTTCACCAACTGCAATATTGTATTTATCTTGTTCAATTCTTGCGCAAAAAACATTATTTTCTTTAGATAAAACTATGTCGTAGTGTATTGCCTTTGTTCCCGTACTACCATTTTGGTCATAAGTTTTTGTTCCATTTATTTCAACGTCTACAAGAATAGTATTTTTGTCGTAATAAGTATAACTAATATTTATACTATCAATTCTAGCACTGGTATATGTATAATAGTAATATGAACTAGTTATACATGCATAAGAAACAGTTTTTGGAGTTTCAGGTAAATTAAGTTTTACATATTTACTACAATCTAGCACGACTATCTTTGCTTTTGCCTGTTTCCCTCCCTCTAAAGTGACCGTAATTATTGTTTCCCCTTCAGATAATCCAACGATTTTTAACCGTGCATTATTGTCATTTGAGTATGTTGCAGAAACAATATTGTTATTTGAAAATGATATAGTTCCCTTATATGAATCTAACTCTTGCGGAGAAATTTGTAATTTTTGAGAAATTTCTTGTCCTATGTTTAAATAATATGTATCATTTGGAAAGGTTACGCTGTCGGCATAAACAAGAGCTTTTTCAACCTTTACATTACATACGGCTATTATTCCGTTAGTAGATGTTGCCTTGATTATACAGGTACCTTCTCCTAAAGCATATATTTCTCCATTGATATATTCTGCAATGGTAGTATTACTAGAACTCCAAATTACATTTTTATTTGTTGCATTGCTAGGGTTTACAGTTACAGAAATTGGTGTCTTGTCGCCCACTGTCATCGTAATAGAAGTTTTTGAAAGTGATATTGAAGAAACGTCTATTTCTTGCGAAACAGGTGGGGGTTGTGGTGTTTGTGGGGTTTGTGGCGTAGAAGAGCTATCATTACAGCCAAATAAACAACAAAAACACATTATACTTACAATTATTAAACACATTAATTTTTTCATTTTTTTACTCCTTTTCTTTGGTATTTTCTTTTTCAGCACAATTACAACAAATAAGGTTGCCATTATCTGAAATTTGCATCATTTCTTCATCAAATGTTTTTCCACAAATAGGATATTCCATTTTAGCCATCATCTAACCTCCTTTAAAATTAAAAAGTGCGCCTACCGAAGTAAACGCACAAAAACGCAAACTCCGATAGTCGCCAAACCAATTTCAAGCAAGTAAGGATAACCATACTAAAAACCTGATGGAATTTGCATTTTATCAAATTCATTGATTTTTAGTATGCTTAAAATAAGTATAAATATATCCCTAAAAAAGAAAATATCCCTACTTTTGCTTGTTATGAAATTGATTTGGCATAATTATTATAACATATAGCAACTTAATTATCAAGCAGTTTTACGTGGATAAAAGAAAACTCGACTTGTTAAAAGTCGAGTTTTATAAGTTATTGAATTTAAATCCCTATGGGAAGAGCGGTTACCCTCTTTTTTTGTTTGGTGGATATGCGGAGAGTTGGCGCTTTGCTCGCCGCCCCGATAAACAGTCCACCGGACTGTTTAGTCCGCCTATTGCTCCGCTTTGTTTTTTACTTTTCTCGCGGACAAATCGACTGCCGTCGATTTCCTCCCCCAGCAACTCACCGCGTATTTCATCTATATCATACCAAACAAAAAGAGAGGGATTTTACCCTCTCTTTTTGTTTGGTGGAGACGCGGAGAGTTGCACTCCGGTCTTGAACGCTTTGTAAAAACCTTCTACATACTTATCCAACGATTAATTTTCGTGACAAGCTAGGTCGTTGGCGACCAAGACTTGCCCTTTGATTTTTAAAGTGCCGTATCACGAACAAAATCAAATCGTGACACCGTTCCCCGTCTAACTGACGGTCGTTCACTTACCAACGGGCGAGCAAATGACAACCGTACGCAATTATGCTGCGTATGCTACATTATTGTTAGCATTTAAATTTAAGTTCCGTTTTTACGAAGTCGAGCCTTCGGTATGCTTACGTCGTTACTCAGTCGCCCAATCGAAACTATGTCGCCCCCATAATAGAGCGTTTTTAGACGCTCTTTAATACTATTTTATGTCTTCGATTTCGTATGGTGTTAACTGATATACGTAGTGGTTAAGCCAATTCATATAAATCAAATTTGCAGTAGAAACCCAGCACATTTTAATTTCACCGTGGTCACCATCAACGTAATAATTTTCTGGTGGGTCAATAGGTAGTCCTTTCGCTAAGTCTCTCTTATACTCAATTTCTAGAGTATCTCTATCGTATTCTGCGTGACCTGTTATGAATATAAACTTGTTATCCTTTGAACGAATAATTGATGCGCCTGCTTGCTTTGAAGATGCAAGTAAAACTATATCTTTGCAATTTTTTATATCTTCTTCATAAACGGTGGTATGTCTTGAATGAGGCATAAAAAATCTATCGTCCGTTCCCTTTAACAATCTATCGTATTTAACAAGTTTTTTATGCTTATAAACTCCAAAAAGTTTCTTTGGTAAAATATGCTTTTCTATTCCGTAATAATAGTGCAACGCTGCCTGTGCGCCCCAGCATATAAACAAGGTGCTAGTAACGCTCTTTTTTGCGAACTCTAAAATATCTTCTAATTCTTTCCAATAAGTTACTTCTGCAAAGTCCTTTTCTTCTACGGGTGCCCCCGTTATTATCATACCGTCAAACTTTCTATCTTTGATTTCAGAAAAGGTTTTATAAAATCTTTCCAAGTGTTCAAGCGGTGTGTTTTTTCCAACGTACGTTTCGGTGCTAACAAGTGTTACGTTAACTTGCAAAGGTGAATTAGAAAGCAATCTCATAAGCTGTGTTTCGGTTACCATTTTGGTTGGCATTAAGTTTACGATTGCAATTTCTAACGGACGGATATCTTGTTGCATTGCGCGAACGTCGTTCATTACGAAAATGTTTTCCGACTCTAATATCTTTGCAGCAGGTATATCTTTGGGTACTATGATAGGCATAGCAACACCCCCTTTTTGTTAAATTTTTTCTAAAGCTTGTGCAATGTCTTCAATCAAATCTTCCACGTTTTCAAGACCACAAGAATAACGGATAAGTGTTGGTGGAATTCCAGCTGCTTCTAATTGAGCGTCGGTCATTTGACGGTGAGTTGCGTTTGCTGGGTGCAAACAGCAAGTTCTTGCATCAGCAACGTGCGTTTCAATTGATGCAACTTTCAAGTTTTTCATGAAAGTTTCTGCTTCTTTTCTAGTGCCTTTAACTGCAAAACTCAAAACACCGCAAGAGCCGTTTGGAAGATATTTTTGACCAAGTTCATAATACTTGTCGCTCTTTAGTCCACAATATCTA
>JAZRMS010000210.1:0-3827 GCA_045647825.1 Christensenellaceae bacterium | reverse complement strand
GTTGCAGCCAGCGCTTGTGCAACTACCACCTATTTGGTGTTAAAGCGCAGAGAAAAATAAAAAATTAAACAATCGTTAAAGGCTTTGCGAATTTTCGCAGAGCCTTTTATTCTTGAACGGAATGCTCTGCAATTTGATTTATCACTCCGCCTAGTCTATCAAATTCTTCTTCTATATCAAACTCTTCTGCATTTTCATACGCTGAAAGTTTGCTTATAGAAACTTCGTATGCGGTGAGTGTTTTAACGTCATCATCCGTAACGCGCTTTTGATATTCTCTACTTTGAATTCTGCCACTTATTGCAATCTTTTCACCAACGGCAAGATTTTTTGCAAAACGCGCGTTTCTTCCCCACGCAATACAAGGTATATAATCAGACTTATTATACGAACGATTTACTGCAATTAAAATATCTGCAATCTCGCGATTAAATGGTGTGGTGCGGTAGATGGGTGGTTTACAAACGTAGCCAGATAGCACAATACTGTTTGGATTTTTACATTCGCAATCTTCAATTAGTTCTCTAACGAAAACGGTTAGCATAAGTTTGCTTTTTCCATCGACTAGTTTATTATAACTGCGAAATTGACCAAACGCGTTTATGTTAACCCCAACTTTTAGTTCCATATCAGAAATAAGCCTTTCTGATATCGTTACGGGCAAAACGTCCCCCTGTCCAGAAAGCCTTTTAACTAAAACGTTCATTTCATAAAAGCCTTCACCATAAACTTCGTGCGAAAACTCTGCCTCACTAACGATTTCCCCACTAATAAAAACCTTATTGTTTTTATCTGCTAAATAGTTCATATATTAAATTTCCTCCAAAGAATTTCATGCGAATTGATTTTTATATTGCTCCCCGTTAGGCGCAATCGAATAGTCTTTTTTATAAATAAGTTCGCCTATAGGCAGGAATTTATATCCTTCACTTTTTAATTTAGGTATAATTTGTGCTACTGCCTCTGCCGTATGCAAACCTTGATTATGAAATAGCACTATAGAGCCATTTTTAACCCTTTCTAGCACTCTGTTTTTTATGTTTTCCGCAGACAAGTTTTTCCAGTCTAGACTATCAACGTCCCATTGAATTGAATATAGCCCCATATCTTTTGCAGTTTCAATAAGCAAATCGTTATAGTCGCCGTATGGTGGGCGAAAAAGAGTAACCTTTTTATCCACGATATCTTCTATCGCTTTAATTGACGTAGAAAGTTCTTTTAATATAGCGTCTTTTGAAAGTTTGCTCATATACGGGTGCGTTGCAGAGTGCGTGCCTATTTCATGACCTTGTTCAATAATTTTTTTCACAAAGTCGGGGTGCTTTTTAACCCAAAATTCCACGGCAAAAAAGGTGCATTTCACTTGCTCTTTTTCCATAACGTCTAAAAGGTTTTGCGTGTAATCTACACCCCACGCGCAATCGAAAGATATAGAAAGCACTTTATCTTCCCTTTTGACCCTATATATAGGCAACGTTCGTTTTGTTGAAAAAGTGGCTGAAAATCCACTTGAAAAAATGGACGACAAAACAAACAAGGTCATTATTAAAGAAAAAACGTATAATACTTTTCTCTTTTTCACGACTGCAAAATACATTATAACTGTTCCTTTTTTAAAAATTTTGTCGAGTTTTTGAATATCAACGGCTTTTTTGTCGTTACGTTTTATCCCTATAAAAATATATGCTTGTTTATTTTTTTATATAACAAAAAAACGCAAAGACTTTAATCTTTGCGTTTTAACGTTTGGTTTTAATTATTTATCCTTTTTTCTAGATAGTTTGTTTATAAACCTAGAAAAAAATTCGTTCAGTTTATCTGCGTATTTAATGCTTATAACAAAGGCTGAAATTGCAATAACCCCTAGAACGCCAAGCACAACCAAGCCCCATCCGTGATATGGTATTATCTCACCCGACATAAATATTAGCGTTGCCAAAATAGAAGTAAGCCTTGTTATCGCTTGCATTATAATAAAAGTTAGCCATCTAACGGGCAAAGCGCCTGCAACTGCGCACAATATATCGTCTGGGAAAAGGGGTAGTAAAAAAGCGAAAAACAAGAAAACGTTTTCTCTACCCTTTAATTTTGAAATCCACTCATCTGCCTTTTCTTTTGACCCTGCAACCCAGTTTACGTATGGTCTGCCTAGCCCACGACCTAGCGCAAACGAAACAACAGACCCTATCATCATTGCTATATAAGAGTATATTAGCGCCTCTAAAAAGCCGAAAAGATAACTGCCTGCTATTATCGTAACTGCGCCTGGGATAGGAACAATGGTTACTTGGGCAAAAGTTATCAGCATATAGACAAGCGGTGCAAGAGCGCCCGTTTTAGATATATACTCTTGCAATTGCTCTCTGGTTAGCTTTGTTATGCCATAATGCGCACACAAAAGATATGCACCTAAAACTAATAAGCCTATTATAATTAAAGAAACTATAAGTCTTATAATTATTTTTTTATTTTCCTGTGAAAGTTTTTTCATATAAATTATTATATATTATCTTGAGCAAAAAGACAACAAAAATTAAAGCAGTTCAAGTTGAACTGCTTTTTATTATTAAGAATCTAAATAAGTTTCTTCCCCTTCATACAAACCACAACCACACACACTAGAAGAGTCGTATTCGTGTTCGTGAGTGATATCAGTTTGTTTGCAAGCGCAAAGTCCGTTATCGGTAAAATCGTGAACGTGAGAAGTGCTTACGTTTCCACAAGCACAAACGCCCTTTACGTTGTGATTATGAATGTGGGAATCTTCGGTTGCACGGCAATAAGTGCATACACCCTCTACAAACTCGTGGCTATGCCATCCGTCTTTTTCTGGAAGTGGATCTACTATTTTAGTAAACAAGCAACCACCGCCGTATGCTTTGGTTAAATAAACCATTGCCTCTTCCGGATCTAAAAGTTTTTGACTTTGCAAATCCCTATAAAACACAAGTTCTTTTCCATAAGAATCTTTATATTTTATAGCCGTCCAACCTTGCGCGTCTTCAACGTATAACTTTTCTAATTGTTGCAAAGAGCCCAAAGCATATGCCTCTATAACTTTTACCGTTGATGGAATTGTTAATTCTTTTAGACTTACTAAAACTGCAATACTGCTATCTCTTATTATTTCAACCGAAGGATTATTTCCCCAGTCAAATTCCTTTACGCCACGCATATGCATAAAAGCTGCATAGCCTATTTCTTTACACTCGCTATTATCTTCAAACCTAATCACTTTTGCATCTGCGTAATTCTGATAGTTCGTTCCATAAAATAGCCAGTCTGGAATACGTGTAACTGATGCGCTGATAACAAGTTCGCACTCTTCACTTTGCTGTCCTAAATGCCTAAAATAAAAGCCGTATCTAGACAAATTGTTGCAATTTACTGCAGAATAGGTTAGTTTTTTAACTTCAAGGCAATCTGCAAATGCAAAATCGCCAATAGTTTTTACGCCTTTTCCAATATATATGCTTTTTGCGCTACAAGATAAAAATGCGTTTGCCTTTATATTTTGAACGTTATCTGATATATACACCGTCTTTATTGAAGTTAATCCTTCAAAAGCAGATTCGCTTATGGAAATAACGGGCTCTCCATTATACTCTAATGGAATTATTATTCTACTTTCATGCCCGTTATATGGCAGTAATTCATATCCACCTTCAACCTTAGTAAATTCAAGTTCTGGTGCGCAATAAGTTTGGTCTACTGCATTACAGGTGCAAAAACCTTTAACGTATTCGTGTTCGTGTCCACCACCATTTCCGCCATTATCTGGGTCGATAGGTGGTTCACAACCGCTAAAAATGGTTGCTAACGCCATC
>JAZRMS010000209.1:0-3997 GCA_045647825.1 Christensenellaceae bacterium | reverse complement strand
GTAACTTCATCTTCTTGATTATTATCAGGCTCTAAAATGTCTGAAAGTGAACAATTAAAAATTTCTTTTAATCTACTTAAATTATCATAATCTGGCATTCCCAAGCCACGTTCCCACTTGCTTATAGTTTGTGGTTCTACATATAACATCCCACCCAACTCTATTTGTGATAATTTCAACTCTTTTCTTTTTCGACGAATAAACTTTCCTGTTTCAATCGGGCTCATTAAATTTCTCCTTTGTTTTATTGAAAAAATTATATCACGAAACACAATACTCGTCAATCAATTTATAGTTTACTAAACCTTTCAACGTACTCAACTTTTAGTTTACACGAAATAGACAAGATTGATTTAGTTTTTATTTTTCTCTTGATTTTTATTTGTTTATAATATATAATATCTAATGTTATTTAGATATTTAGAGGTATTTTATGAAGGACTTTTTATGGGGTGTATCAACTTCTGCAGGACAAATTGAAGGTAGTGCATTAGAAGATGGCCGTGGAATGAGTATTTGGGATGCTTTTAGCAGAATTCCTGGCTCTATTAAAAATAACGATACGCCTGACGTTGCCTGTTCTAGTTATAAGCTTTGGAACGAAGATATACGACTTCTTAAAGATTTAGGCGTAAACTCTTATCGTTTTTCGGTTTCTTGGTCAAGAGTGCTACCAACTGGCAAGGGGCAAATAAACCAAAAAGGTTTAGACTATTACAAAAGACTTGTTGATACGCTATTAGAAAACGATATACATCCCAACATAACTTTATATCATTGGGATTTACCATATGAATTGCATCGCCTTGGCGGATGGCTTAATAGAGACGTTGCAGACTGGTTTGCCGATTACGCGGAAATAATTTTCTCTGAATTAAAAGGCGCTGAAATGTTTGCTACTCATAACGAACCCATTGCAACTTATGTTGGATATGCTAAAAAAGTGTTTGCACCAGGTTTTGGCGTAGAACAATATGGTAGACAAGCAAATCACAACTTGCTTTTATCTCATGGTAAAGCCGTTGAAAGATTTCGCGCGCTAAACAATAAAGGAAAAATAGGAATTGTTGTTGACGTTTGGAATCGTGTTCCACTAGACCCTAACAATAGTGACGACGTTGCGTTTGCAAAAAAATCTAACGCGTTAGCTCACGGAAACTACCTATATCCCCTTTTCTTTGGCAAATATCAAGATACGCTACTTGACTATTATAAGGAAAACAATATTAACCTTGAAATGAAAGAAGAAGATTTTAAGATAATATCTAGTCCTTTGGATTTCTTTGGGTTAAACTGCTATAACAGAATAGTCGTTAGTTCTTTTGGCGCAAACGTTAGACAAACTCTTCAACAAAATGGTGGCAACTTCTTACAAAACGGTCAAGAATACTATCCTGACGCTATTTACGACACCGTTAAAATTTTAAGAAAGGATTACGGCGTTAAACTACCTATTTATATCACCGAAAACGGCGTTGGTTTTCCTAACGAAAATAAAATTGATGGTATAGTTTGCGATGATGAAAGAATTAAGTATTTAACTGCAAGTTTTAACTGCATCAAACGACTTCTTGACGAGGGTGAAAACATTAAAGGCTATTTCCTTTGGTCACTATTAGACAACTTTGAGTGGACTGCTGGATATTCAACTAAATATGGTATTCACACTATTGACAGACAACCTAAAAAGAGCGCATTGTTCTACAAAGAGCATATTAAAAATAACAAATAATTTCACATTAAAAATATCCACCTGCATTGCTGGTGGATATTTCTTTTATTTTGTTTTTTATTAAAATATTTTAATATAATATTTATATTATCTCTTAACAGGAAGCAACATTCTTGTTTGCGCCTTATATTCAAAATAACCTTCCTTTTTAGATTGCCTTTTTTCTGCCATAGGTATACTTACGAATAAAAACATTAAAGTATTTAATAATGCACCAAACGCAAGATACCACATTGAAGGAAGTGCAAATATTAGCATTACTGCTACACCCCACCACATTAAAATTTCGCCTAAATAGTTGGGGTGGCGGGAATATTTCCATAGTCCCGTTCTGATAAAACCTTGGTGAATTTTCTTTCTAAAGCCTTGCATTTCTATATCTGCAAAAAGTTGAATGGTAGTTGCCGTGATAGATAACGCAAAACCTAAAAAGCTGAACGCGTTAAACCCAATTTCAAACAAGAAAACGTATACGGCAGGAAGAACGCAAAAATAAACTACCAAGGTCGGAAACATATGTATACCTAAAAGATTAATCAACGGATAAATCTTCCCCGTTTTTTCTTTAAGCATGGTATATCGCCAGTCTTGATGATCTAACCCCATAAACGTATATGCCCAGTTTGCAGTCAATCTTATTCCCCAATATAATATTACTAATAAAACTATAAAGCGGGAAAAATTGAGTGGTTTTAATATCGCCAAATATCCAATTATTACGATAGGCTGAACACTCCAATACGGGTCATATACTGATGCATTTTTTAATATAACGCTTATAGCAAAAACAAATATCGTTGCAACAACGTCTGCTAAAAGCAAGTTAACCCATGGCGAAAAGGATAGCGCATTATAAACGATTATCCCAACTGCCACCGCCAAAGCGTATACGACAAATATGACTGCGAAAGAAACACTTCTCTTTTTCATAACTATTTCCCTTTCCTTTTTTCATATGAATTTTATCATTTTCGACATTTTATGTCAATATTTTCTTGTATAATTGATTTTTTATTATTTTTTAAAAAAGCGAACATTTGTTTGCTTTTTACTTTTATTCGTGCTATAATAAACTCACAAACATTTGTTTGGGGTTAAACTTATGATTAGCGAAACAAAACTTGCAATATTATCAGAAGGCGCAAAATACGACGTTTCTTGTTCTTCTAGCGGATCTAGAAGGCAAAACAAGTTTGGTGGAATAGGCAACGCGTCTTTCGGTGGAATTTGCCACTCTTTTACGCCGGATGGTCGCTGTGTTTCTTTGCTAAAAATCTTAATGAGTAACGATTGTATTTACAACTGCGCGTATTGTATAAACAGGTGCACAATCAACACGCCAAGAGCAACGGCAGAACCAGAAGAAATTTGCGAATTAGTTATGGATTTTTATAAAAGAAACTACATTGAAGGGCTATTTTTGTCTTCTGCAGTTGTTAAATCCCCAGATTACACCATGGAAAGACTTTTTGAAACGGTTAGATTGCTACGCACAAAATACCTTTTTAACGGATACATACATCTAAAAGGCATTCCTGGGGCAGACAAATTACTTGTTGAACGCTCTGGTTTTTTGGTTGATAGAATTAGTTTTAATATAGAACTTCCTAGCGAACAAAGCCTTTCTCTTCTTGCGCCACAAAAGAGCAAACAAGCAATCATTGCACCCATGAAAATGCTTGCCCTTGACAAGTATTATGCAAACCCAACTTCTCTGACAAGAAGAAAAGATTTTCTCCCAGCAGGACAAACAACTCAAATGATCATAGGTGCGTCACCAGAGTCAGACGCTCATATATTAAAACTAACCGAATACATGTATAGAAATTACAAACTTAAAAGGGTTTATTATTCTAACTATTCCCCCACTAATTTTGACACTTCCCTTTTACCAACCGAAAGTGGACCAAAACTAAGAGAACACCGACTTTATCAAGCCGACTGGTTAATGCGTTTCTATGGATTTACTGCAGACGAAATTACAGGGAACGATGGATTTTTATCCACAGAATATGACCCTAAATGCGCTTGGGCGTTAAGGAACATGCACCTTTTCCCCATTGAAATAAACTCCGCCCCGTTAGAATTAATTTTAAGAGTTCCTGGAATCGGGGTTAAAAGCGCTTATCGAATTGCGCTTGCAAGAAAAAACACAAAACTTGATTTTAACGATCTAAAGCGTTTGCGCGTGGTAATGAAAAGAGCAATACATTTTATTACTTGTAAGGGCAAATTTTTGGGTGCAACAAGTCGGATCGTAGCCAT
>JAZRMS010000208.1:0-2959 GCA_045647825.1 Christensenellaceae bacterium | reverse complement strand
GGTTCATACGCCGTTTGAAGAGTGTCGTTTTTAAGTAGGAACGGAACTCTTGTCATATGAGCGTGTGGTTTAAGTTTATTTTTCAAGCAATAGCAAAGTGCGTTTGCAGAACGTTGTTGGCATTCCACTTGGTCAACGTGTGGCACAGTCTTAAACCCACTTATTATATCTGCATAATCACATAGTTCATCCGTGATATTTGCGTGCGCGTCAAGTGATATTGCAATCAAGCAATCTTTGGACACAACTTTTCTTATTTCTTTAAGTAGATAAAGTTCCCCGCTACCGATATTATCAACTTCCATACTTCCGTGGAAGAAAATATACACGCCGTCTGCATCTGGATTTTTTTCCACAACTTCCATTATCTGTTTTTCAAAATGGAAATACACGTCTTCGGTTACCGTTGCAGATGGAAGAGCAACTGCGTATACAGAAGGAATTGATTCAAAACCATTTTTGTCAAAAATTTCTTTAACAACTAGTTTTTTGAAAATATCTTCACCCTTAAAGTATTCAAAATCTTCAATAGTAGGGTGTAATTTTGCTTTGCTGTTTGATTCGCATTGAAACGAGGCTACGATAATTTTCATATTCTACCTCCCCTTTATTGAAAGTATAACACGGCGCGCATTAAAGCGCAATACACAAAATAAAACATATAGAGTAAAAAATAAAAGTAATTATTTTTTGATTGATTTATTGCTATTTATTTGCTAAAATATATTTGCTATGAAAAAATATTTTAATTACACGGTAAAAAAAGCCGTTTCAGTCAAGAATTTGGTAACGCTAGAATATCTTAATCTATCGCCATCTTTTACTTATCCTCAAGAAGTGCACGACTTTTATGAGTTCGCATACGTTGATAGTGGCTCTTTGGTTTGTCAATGCGATAATCAAGAAATAGTATTAAATAAAAACGATTTTTTTCTTATATCGCCATCCGTTAGTCATGGATATTTAATCAAAAAAGACAAAACGGCATCTGTTTTTATAGTTTGTTTTAACTGCAAGTCTGACATATTAAGTGCAATAAGCGGAATCTCTACTTTGGATGCAACTCAAAAGGACATGGTTTCTAAAATACTTGCAGAATCGCAAAAAGCTTTTCAGTTTCCTTTTGATAAAAAGCTTGTGCTTTTAAAAAACCCCGTGTTTGGCGCTCAACAACTTATTGAAAGCACCATTGAAGAACTTTTGATTAGTCTGGTAAGACTAAAAATAAGCAAAAGCACGGATATTAAAATGGTTAATAGTGATACCGAACTTAAAAACAGTTTAGTTGAAGACGTTATAAATCTACTTAAGGAAAATCTAGAGAGCGAACTTACTCTTGACGACGTTTGCAAAAAGACCTTTTACAGCAAAACCTATCTTAATAACTTATTTAAAAAACACCTAGGCATGCCAATTATGCGCTATTACGTTAACCTTAAAATAAATCAAAGCAAGAAACTGCTAAAAGAAGAGTTTACCATAAGCGAAATTTCAGAAAAACTCTGTTTTGGCTCGCCAAATTACTTTTCCAAAGTCTTTAAGCACCACGTTGGATCAACCCCTTCAGAATATAAAAACAGCATCCGATAATAATTGTAGATAAAGCTAGGTATTAAAAATTAGAATACCTTGACGGTTGACAAAAGTGAAAAAAAATTCTAAAATGGTATTGTAAAAAATTTAGGAGTTTTGATTATGGATTATCAAGGCACAATTTCAAGAGGAATAAGAGCACCTATTATAAGAAAGGGCGACGATTTGGTTAAGATTACCGCCGATTGCGTTTGCAACGCTTCAAAAGAAAGTGGATTCCCACTTCAAGATAAAGACGTTGTTGCTGTAACCGAAGCAGTTCTTGCACGCGCTCAAGGTAACTACGCTACTATCGACGATATCGCTAAAGACGTTTCAGACAAGTTTGGCGACAACACCGTTGGCTTAATCTTCCCTATCCTTTCTAGAAACCGTTTTTCTATGTTGCTAAAGGGCATTGCTAAAGGAACGAAAAAACTTATCGTTATGCTTTCATATCCATCAGACGAAGTTGGAAACAGTTTTATCAGTCAAGAACAACTTATGGAAAAGGGCGTTAACCCTTATACGGACGTTTTCACGGCAGATGAATTCAAGGCTTTGTTTGGCGACGTTAGACACACTTTCACCGGTGTTGACTATATTGATTTCTATCAAAAAATCGGTAATTGCCAAGTAATTCTTGCAAATAACCCTTGTGAAATCTTAAAGTATACCAAATACGTTATAAACGCAGATATTCACTCAAGAAAGCGCACCAAAAAGATCTTGCTTAAAGCAGGCGCAGAAAAGGTCGTTTCTCTTGATGAAATATTAACGGCACCAGTTAACGGAAGTGGCTATAACGAACAATACGGCATTTTGGGTAGCAACCTTTCAACCGAAACTAGCGTTAAACTTTTCCCAAGAGATTGCCAAACTTTCGTTGATAGCTTGCAAGCAGAACTTAAAAAACGCACGGGCAAAACCATTGAGTGTATGGTTTACGGCGACGGCGCATTTAAGGACCCTGTTGGTGGAATTTGGGAACTTGCAGACCCTGTTGCATCACCTGCATTTACTTCTGGCTTAAAGGGAAAACCAAACGAAATCAAACTCAAATATCTTGCAGATAACGACATTGCTAACCTTACCGGTGAAGAAGCCGTTAACGCAATTAAAGAAATGATTCGTTCTAAAGAAGACGACCTTGTTGACAACATGAAGAGTCAAGGTACTACCCCACGTCAAATCACCGACCTTTTGGCAAGTCTTGCCGACCTTACTAGCGGTAGTGGCGACAAAGGAACACCTATCATTTTAATCCAAAACTACTTTAAAAACTTTGCAATGTAGTTAGGTATAAATTAAACTTATAAAACACACCCCTTCGAAATTTTCCGAAGGGGTGTTAATTTTATTTAGCTTTCTTTTCAGCTACGTTTTC
>JAZRMS010000207.1:0-1682 GCA_045647825.1 Christensenellaceae bacterium | reverse complement strand
ACGTAGAGCGCTGTAAAGGTTGCGGGCTTTGTGAAACAGTTTGCCCAAAACAAATAGTTGCTCTTGAAAAAACGAAAATCAATGCGAAAGGTTACCACCCAGCAACGGTTACCGACCAAGCTAAATGTATCGGTTGTGCATTCTGTGCAACCATGTGTCCGGATAGCGTTATCACGGTGGAAAAATAGAGGTGTATCATGGCAGAAAAAGTGTTAATGAAAGGTAATGAAGCATTAGCGGAAGCTGCTATAATGTCGGGATGTAAACATTATTTCGGCTATCCAATAACACCGCAAACGGAAGTTGCTGCTTATATGAGTAAGCGCATGCCTAAAATCGACGGTGTGTTTTTACAAGCAGAATCAGAAATAGCCGCTATAAACATGGTTATCGGTGTTGCTGCTTGCGGTAAAAGGGTTATGACCAGTTCGTCAAGCCCAGGAATTTCACTAAAGAGCGAAGGTATTTCTTATCTTGCTGGTTGTGAACTTCCTGCACTTATCGTAAACGTTCAACGTGGTGGCCCTGGTCTTGGTGGTATTCAACCATCACAATCCGACTATTTCCAAGCAATAAAGGGTGGTGGACACGGTGACTATAATCTTATCGTTTTAGCCCCTGCATCAGTTCAAGAAATGGTTGATTTGACCTTTAAGGGTTTTGATCTTGCAGATAAATATAGAATGCCAAGCATGATTTTGGCAGACGGAACTCTTGGTCAAATGATGGAACCAGTTAGTCTTGACCTTGGCGAAGTTAAAGAATATGCTAAACCTTGGGCAACGACCGGTACTGCAACTCACGAAGGCAGAAACGTTGTAAACTCACTTTCTTTGAGCCCTGCTCAACTAGAAGAATGGAACTTAAATAGATATGAAAGATATGCAAAAATCGAAAAAGAAGAAGTTTTATTTGAAGAGTTTATGATGGACGACGCAGAAATTTGTATCGTTTCTTTCGGTATTGCATCACGTGTTTCAAAGAACGCTATTATGGAAGCAAGAAAACAAGGCATAAAAGTAGGTATGATTAGACCTATAACCTTGTGGCCATTCCCTAAGGAAGCTCTTAAAAAAGCAGCAAGCAAAGTTAAATCTTTCTTGGCTGTAGAATTAAATATGGGACAAATGGTAGACGACGTTAAACTTGCTATTAATTGTTCTAAACCCGTATATTTCTATGGAAGAACGGGTGGTGTTATTATGACGCCAGACGAAATCGTTAATAAACTTACTGAAATTGAAAAAGGAGAGGCAAAAGAATGGTAGTATTTGAAAAGACCAAAGGTCTAACTGATAATCCTTTACACTATTGCCCAGGATGTACTCACGGTATTATTCACCGTTTGGTTGCAGAAGCGCTAGAAGAACTTGGCGTTACGGGTAAAACTATCGGTATTGCATCTGTAGGATGCTCAGTTTTCTCCTACAATTATTTTAATTGCGATATGATTCAAGCAGCTCACGGCAGAGCGCCTGCAGTTGCAACGGGGGCAAAGCGCGCAAACCCAGATAATATCGTTTTCACCTATCAAGGTGATGGTGACTTGGCTGCTATCGGTACTGCTGAAACGGTACACTCTGCCGCTAGAAATGAAAATATTACCGTAATTTTCGTAAATAACGCAATTTATGGTATGACTGGTGGGCAAATGGCACCAACGACTTTACCAAAACAAGTAA
>JAZRMS010000206.1:0-6038 GCA_045647825.1 Christensenellaceae bacterium | reverse complement strand
TTAAGCGTCATATCGTTTATTATACCACTTTAACCACCAAGTGTCAATTAATAGTGTATACATAAAAATAACCGAGTTTGCCGAGTCCCTGCGGGGGATTCGGCAACTAAATAAATCCGTGAACGGATTTGTGATATTTGTCTAACGACGAGTGATATTGCCTTACGGCAGTGATATTCGCCTATGGCGAGTTATGGATTTATTTAATATAACTTGCGAGAGAAATATAAGAACCTGCTACGCATAACCTTGAATTTGCTCTCGCAAATATAACGCAAGAGTTTTCTTGCATATCACTTTTAGCCACAAGGCTAAAAATATAACTAATAAATTTTATATTTTGTGGATAAGAAAAGCACACTACCTTTCACTTTTAGTGAAGTATAGTGTGCTATACTTTTATTATGGACAAAATCCCTTATATGGAACGCCTTTATCGAACGCGGTTATTTCCTTAAAACTACTTATTAATTTTATAAAAGTCTTTTTCTGCTTTCTTTACTAAAAATTCCTTTTGATTTTTGTCTGGATTATACACGCAAAAGTCAAAAAGCTCTTTCAATTCGTTCCCTATATACTTGCCCTTAAATCCTATTTTCATTAAATCTTCTGCATTAATTAGCAAATCTTTTATAGAAAAAGGGGTTTTATCTAAAAGCATTTTATTATAAATTTCTTTCCATTTCGTAATGGTCGGGCTAATGCTTAAATCGTCCTTTCCGGCAGAAAAATCTGCTTGTTTTAAGGCAAATAAATGGTCTAAAATATCAAAGTTATCTACCATAAATTTTCTTATTTTATTTTCCTTTGCCTTGCATTCCATATCGTACATATGATATTTAACCAGCCTTGCAACGCGATTTATAGTATCGTTGTCCGCCTTTAACCTAGTTAAAATTCGCCTAACAATCTTTTCCCCAGAAAGATCGTGATTATGAAATTTTCCACTAGACAAAAAGCGCTCTGGCTTTCCAACGTCGTGAAAAAGCGCAACAAGTCGCACTTCTTTAGGAGCATACAAAACCGTTCTTAAACTATGTTCTAAAACGTCGTAAGAGTGAAAGTCCGCCCTTTGTGCCATATTGCGCCCAAGCGTTAGTTCTGGAAACAAAACGTCAAGCGCGCCGACTTTGTCAAGCAGTTTTAACCCTCTGTAATGCCCACCTTTATCTGAAAACGCATATTTTTCGCTTGATGCCAAAATCAGTTTTAGTTCTGCATAAATGCGCTCAACCGATATTTCTTTAAGGTTTTCGGCATACTTTCTAGCGCTTTCTACCACTCTTTTAGATGGCGAAAAGCCTAATTCTCCAACAAATCTTGCAAGGCGCATAATCCTAAGTCCGTCGTGCTTAAAAACCTTGTCTGCATCAACTACCGTGTCTAATATCTTGTTTTCGATATCTTTTACCCCACCAAGTGGGTCAATTATTTTATTAGAATTAATTTCGTAGTATACGGCGTTACATTTAAAATCTCTTCGCCTTGCATCTTCTTCTATAGAAGTGGTTGGCAAAACTTCATAAGGCAAATGTTCCCCACCACGATACTTTTCCGTGCGAAAACAAGTGTATTCATACTTTTGATTGCCATCTGAAAAAAGCACCGTTCCCGTGCGCTTATAAACACCTTGCACTATAAATCCAACTTGCTTGGCAACAAAAGCCACCTCTTCTGCATCAACGGGAGAGGCTAGGTCAATATCAAAAGACGCACTTTTGTTTATTAAATAATTTCGCGTAAACCCACCTACTATACACAAACTAGGTATTTTTTGGGCAAGTGAACGCAATTTTTCGCTTAATTTTTCTATCATATCACTATTATAACATATTTTTTTAATAATAACTTCAATAAAACTTGAAATTTGTTAAATTTTATAGTAAAATATATCCGTAAACAA
Source organism: Christensenellaceae bacterium (assembly GCA_045647825.1). Classification (GTDB taxonomy): domain Bacteria; phylum Bacillota; class Clostridia; order Christensenellales; family Borkfalkiaceae; genus UBA1259. The sequence continues at coordinate 4,135 of JAZRMS010000206.1, read as the reverse complement.
ATCACTTTGGGAAAAAATGATGTTAGATTTTATAGTAAACCCTATTGCCGGTGGGAAACACGGCAAAAAAACCAGAAAAACCGTTGCAGAAATAGAAAAAAGACTTCAAGCGGAAAAAATTGAATATAAAATTCATTTCACTAGATTTAAAGGTCATGCAAAAGAAATCGCATCTACTTTAATAACTAACGGCGCTACGGACGTTATTGTTGTTGGTGGGGATGGATCTTTACACGAAGTCATTAACGGTTTTCACTCTTTCGAAAAAGTTAATTTAGGATTAATCCCTTGCGGAACGGGCAATGACTTTGCTTCTGCAGTAAAAATTCCTAAAAACGTAAACAAAGCAATCGATATAATACTAAACAACCAACCAAAATACACCGACTTTATGCAACTTCCCACAGTTCGTGGAATCAACGTTGTTGGAACGGGGATTGACGTTGACGTTTTGAAAAGATATGAAAAACTAAAAAAGAAGAATAAGTTTGGCTACACTATGTGCTTAATAAAAACTTTATTCAACTTTGAATATACTGATTTTGAGGCAATAGTTGACGGCAAAGCAAATAAATTTCGCTCTTTTATTGCAGCAATAGCAAACGGGAACGTTTTTGGTGGTGGGCTTGAAATTTGCCCAGGCGCAGTTCCACACGATAACAAACTAAATTTTGTTGCCGTTACCGAACTAAAAGGTCTTCAAATAGTAAGAGCTTTATTAAAGTTAAAAAGAGGAAAACTTTTAACCTTAAAACAATCTACTATGAAGGAATGTTCATCAGTAGAAATAAAGACCGAAAAACCTTGCACAGTAAATGTGGACGGCGAATTATACGAAGGGATAGACTTTAAGGTTGACGTTGTTTCCAACACACTTAAAATGTATAGATAATTAAAAAGGATAAAATAAAAAACGAAGAGAAAGTTCTCTTCGTTTTATTTTTTTTCTTGTTTATTTTTGCGCTGTTGGAAGATCTGAATTTGATGCGAAACGACGAACGGATTCTATCGCACTAATGCAAGAATCAAGCGATTCATAAGCTTCGCCGATACAAATAACCGACTTTTGCGCATTGCGAAGTTTGTAGTAATATCTGCCAAACTTATCGCGGTCAATGATAAAGTTTCCTAAAGCAGAGTTCTTTTTTACAGACTCAATTGCGTTTTCAGCACTCTTCTTTGTTGCAACTTCTTCGGTTGAAAGCATAAGCTGTCCGTTATTAGCATAAAGCTTTGCAGAAAATTCGCCTTGCTCGCCCTTTTCAATCTTCCATTTGCCCTTTGCTGTCTTTTTGGTTTCGCTACCAGAAATTTCTTGTGGCGTATATGGTGTGTATTGTTCACCCATAACCAAATCTTCTGCTATCATAGAGCCAGATGCAATTCTTTTTACCGTTTCAACGGCTTTTAGGCATTGATCTTTTGACTTATAAATCTCGCCAACACAAAGCAATCTGTTATTTGAAGATTTAAGCTTGTAATAGTAGTTGCTATTTTTATCTTGATAAATAACGAACTTGCCATTTTGAACGCCACGGCAAATGCTAGATATTCCTGCAACTGCGCCGTCTTCACTCTTATAAATCTCACTAGTAAGCATAACTTCGCCGTTTGATGCTAAAAGTTTTGACAAATATTCTTCTTCGCCCTTATACTCAACAATCCATTTTCCCATAATGGTTTTCTTATTTTGCGCAGGCGCTTCTTTTTCTTTATTTTTAGCCGTAGTTTTCTTCTCTTCTTTAACTTCTTTTACTTCTTTAATTTCTTTAACTTCTTCTTTCTTTTCTTCTACTACTTCTATCGGCTTTTGTTCTTCTTTAACAGGCTTTTCAATAATTTCTTCATTTTCGCTATCGCAAACGGAAGCTACTGCTATCTCTTCTGGTCTAGCAGGGCTCATTGCCTTTGCTTTTTTCTTCTTTGCGCTCTTTACTATAGCAACTATTACGATAACAACCAACGCCAAAACAACAACCAACGCGGCAATGCAAATAATTAGCGCAATCGTTGGCGTAACAGAAAACGTTGTTTGCACGAAATTTAATACTTTATCAATTAATTCCATTATGTTCGATCTCCTATATATAATCTAACTATACTATATCACAATTTAATCTAAAGTTCAATATTTAATGACAAAAATTGCGCAGATTTTCTGCGCAATTTTAAATTAATTGTTTTTATCGTTGAAATACAAAATACCTAGAGTGTTTGCACCGCAATGGCTTGCGATAGTGCATCCTGCGTTCGTTTCATAGATGTTTTCAAACCCTGCGCTTTCAAGCGCCTCTCTTGCCTCTGCAACCATTTCTTCCGTTGCCGTGGTGTAAGTAATAAATACTTTGTCAAGATCTGGCGTATTGCTTTCTGCAAGCACGTCTTCGCAATACTTTGCAACTACTTTGCTCATCTGCCCACGATATTTTTTATCTGCACCCATCTTTCCATCCTTAACCACTATTCTAGGACGAAGTTTTAATAAGTTTGCACCAAAATATGCAAGGCTGTTGCATCTGCCACCCTTATAAAGGTAGTCAAGTCTTTCAATAACGAAACTTGCTTGAAGTTTTTGTTTTCTTTCTTCTAAAATTTCAACTATTTGCTCTGGGGTTTTTCCTTCTTCTGCTAATTCTCTAGCGCAAATTGCAAGCAAACCGATACCGGTAGAAAGACTGCAACTGTCAACAACGTAAACGCCTTCCACGTTCTTTGACGCGCGCTCTGCATTTCCACAAGAAGAAGAAAGACCACTAGATAAGCAAATATGTATAACCGCATCGCTATTTGCTTTTAAACTTTCAAAATATTCGGTATATTCGTATTCGTTTAGAGCATTAGTTTTAGGAAGAACGCCCTTTTCATCTACCAAAGCAAAAAGTTCTGTCGCACTCATTTCGCCGTCTTTAAAATTGATATCACCCATTACTATTTCGTATGGAATAACGCTGATATCATATTTTTCAATGAGTTCTTTACTCAAATCGCAAGTTGATTCAACTGAAACACATATTTTCATAAATTCACCTTTTTTAACGATAAACACACGAAATTCAACTCAAGTTCAAGCCAACTTCAAGAATAATTGAAATTCGTATTTTTGACTATTATTTATCAATATTCTATCATATTTTTAAATTTTTCACAACTTTTTTTGATTTGAATTTAGTTTTTACTCTTAATAAAATAAAAAAATAATTACAAATAGTTGCTTTAATTTTTAAGATAGTTTATTATAATAATATACTTAATTTAAGTAGGAGTTAAAAAATGGACAAAATTAACGGAATTGTTAACAAAGATACTATTGAATTTAAAGATTTTGCCTCTTTTGACGGACAAGTAGTTTCTATCAAGGGCTACGTTCACAGAATCCGTGAAATGACAGGCTTTTCTTTCGTTATAATAAGAACGGCAAAAGACACCGTTCAATGCGTTTATGCGCCAGAGTTTTCCGATTATCGCTGGGATGAAAAAATTTGCGAAGAAGCTTGCGTTAAAGTGACTGGTAAAGTCGTTTCTAGCAAGGACGCTAAAGGCAACGATAGATTTGAACTTCAAATACACAACGTTGAAATTTTATCTCTTCCTGCAGAAGGCTTGCCTATCGTTATAAACAAAAAGCAACTTGACAATATGCAGCTTTCAACCGTTTTAGACCTTCGCCCCGTTTCTATGCGTAATCCAAAAGAACGCGCAATATTCAAACTTCAAGAAGGGATCGCAAGAGGATTTAGAGAATATTTAATGAAAAATGGATTTACCGAAATCCGTTCTCCAAAAATCGTTTTTGCAGGTGCTGAAGGTGGCACAAACATCTTTAAGTTAGATTACTTTGGAAAGCAAGTTTTCCTTGCTCAATCTCCACAGCTTTACAAGCAAGCGTTGGTTGGCGTTTACGAACGCGTGTTTGAAATTGCACCCGTATTTAGAGCAGAACATCACGATACTTCTCGCCACCTTAACGAATATACTTCTATGGACCTTGAAATGGGCTTTATCAACGGCTTTGAAGATATTATGAACACAGAAGTTGGCGCGTTAAAATACATTATGAACTTGCTTAAAACTGAATATAAAGAAGAAGTTGATCTTCTACACGCTGATATTCCAGAAATTAACGAAGTTCCTACTA
>JAZRMS010000205.1:0-2236 GCA_045647825.1 Christensenellaceae bacterium | reverse complement strand
CAGAACGACATGGCTACGATCCGACTTCCATTCTCTCTTCAAAAGAATATGCGCCCGAAGTCGTTGTTGCTTTGTATACCGCTTTAAGCATAGGTTCTGGTCCGCAAGTGAACACGAAAGAATATTCACCCACTTCTTTTATCGCGTCTGTAACAAAACCTTTTATGCCAAAACTTCCGTCTGCAGTAGTCACAAACACTTTTATACCAAGCGCTTCAAACTCTTCTTTATAGAAAACTTCGCTTGCCGTGTTAAAACCCATAATAACGGTTGGTGTCTTTCCTTCTGCAATCAACGTTTTTGCAAGGTTATATAATGGTGGCACGCCTACACCACCACCGATAAGCAAAGGTTTATCCCCGCCCATATCGGTAAAATAGCCGTTCCCAAGTCCTGTAAGAATATCCAAATATTCTCCACCTTCAAACACAGACATCCTTTCCGTGCCTTTTCCTACAACCTTGTAGATAATGGTCAATTTTCCATCTTCATAGTCGCAAACGGAAATCGGTCTTCTTAAATATAAGCCGTCAAGAGCAATGTTAACGAACTGCCCTGGTCTTTCTATTGCAGAAGTATCCCCAGATAGCGTCATTTTATAGACGTTATTAGTCAAAGGTTCGTTTGTTAAAACCTTAAAAAATCCTTTTTTCAAAATAATTCTCCTTAAGCGTCGATAGTAGAGATACAAAGAGTTGTTTCTTCTAATACGTCTAGCAATACTTTAACCGTGTCTAGCGCAGTAAACATAGTAACGTTGTTTTCTACGGCGGCACGTCTTAATTGATAGCCGTCGCTTGCTTGACCTAGTGAGTTTACGTCTCTAGTGCTAATTACGTAAGTAACGTAACCTTTACGGATTGAATCTAATATCTCTTCGCTTCCTTCACTGAGTTTTGCCTTTATTCTAGTTCTTATACCGTTTTTCTTTAAGAAGTTTGCAGTTCCTGCAGTTGCCTCTATGTTAAATCCAAGGTTATAGAATCTTCTAACCAAAGGCAACGCCTCTTCTTTATCTTCATCTGCAACTGAAACGAGTAGCGTTCCGTAATTCATAACGTTCATTCCAGATGCTTGTAGCGCTTTGTATAACGCTCTATTAAGCTTATCGTCATAACCGATTGCTTCGCCAGTCGACTTCATTTCTGGTGAAAGATATGCGTCTAACCCCCTTAACTTTGAGAATGAGAACGCAGGTGCTTTAACGTACCAACGTTTTTTCTCTTGTGGGTAAAGTTCGGTTAAGCCTTGTTCTTTTAAGCTCTTTCCAAGTATTACCATAGTGCCGATATCAGCAAGAGAATATCCCGTTGACTTTGAAAGGAATGGCACAGTTCTTGAAGATCTTGGGTTTACTTCTATAACGTAAACGTCTTCGTTTTTATCAACGATAAACTGAATGTTATAAAGTCCTTTTATGCCTATGCCAAGACCTAGTTGTTTGCCGTATTCAAGAATGGTTTTCTTTGCCTTTTCTGATACGGAGAATGTTGGATAAACGCTTATTGAGTCGCCAGAGTGAATACCCGTTCTTTCAATAAGTTCCATAATACCTGGAATAAACACGTCCTCTCCGTCGCAAACAGCGTCTATTTCTAATTCTTTACCAACTATGTATTTATCTACTAAAATAGGATGATCTTCGCTTATATCAACTGCAGTCTTTAAGTATTGTCTTAAACCTTGCTCGTTGCCAACGATTTGCATTGCTCTTCCACCCAAAACGTATGATGGACGAACAAGAACGGGATAACCTATTTCTTCTGCAACTTTAACACCGTCTTCAACGCTGAATACCGCTTGACCTTTTGGTTGTGGTATTCCAAGTTTTTCCATAATCTTTTCAAACGCATCTCTATCTTCTGCGTTGTTAATCGCTTCACAACCCGTGCCTATTATCTTTGCGCCACGCTCTTCGATAGGCTCTGCAAGGTTTATTGCCGTTTGACCGCCAAGAGATGTGATTACGCCCATTGGATTTTCAAACTCGATAACGTTCATAACGTCTTCTGCAGTTAATGGCTCAAAATAAAGTTTATCACTAACTTCGTAGTCGGTTGATACCGTTTCTGGGTTGTTGTTGATTATGATTGCCTCGTATCCGTTTTGCTTTATAGTTTTAACTGCGTGAACGGTTGAATAGTCAAACTCAACACCTTGACCGATACGGATAGGTCCGCTACCTAATACTACCGTCTTTTCTTTTTTGGTAACGATTGAATCGTTTTTGCCAACG
>JAZRMS010000204.1:0-8428 GCA_045647825.1 Christensenellaceae bacterium | reverse complement strand
ATTCAAGAGTGCAGTTAACCATATGTTTTCCTGTTTCTACACTTGCTTCTTTTGCGCTTTCAGCAAACCATTCGGTGTTGCGTTCACAACGGCTTAAATCAACTAGTTCTGGATATGTTCCCATCATAAGGCTTGTTTCCCACTTGCCTGCGTGGTCAAATCCACCGCACTTAATCTGTGCATCTGCACCGATAAGTGGAATAACTTTGATATATGAGAACGGATCGTCCTCACTACCCATATCTTCGTAATAAGATGCATAAGCATCGCTACCCCACCAGCCTTTTCCAAGTTTTTCTTCCATATATTCCATGGTTACTTTTTTAGCAGCCTTGTGGCAAGCAATAGTCATAGGCATAAGACCTGCCCCTTCGGTTTGGTGGTGCGCTACAAGATAAATGTTTTTGTGACCTGCATTTATCATGGATTTAAGTATGCAATATAAATAGTTTGCATAAGCATCTTCATCAACGTGGAAGTGGCTTGGCTTTGGTGCGCAAACTGCATAAGATGCAACGCCATACCAAAGTGGTGGGCAAACTACTATTTCCTTTTCTTTTTCAAGTTCTCTCAAGCATCCGGTAATAACGAGAGTGTCCGTTCCGCAAGAAGCGTGTTTTGCGTGATATTCTAAAGTGCCGATCGGAATTACGAAAGGAACTTTTCTATCCACAGCGTCTTGTATTTCATCATATAACATTTCAAGCATTTGCATAATTGTTTTCTCCTATTAAAACAAATTTATTACATAAAATATTATATACAATGCAATTTCAAAAGTCAATAGAATATCCGTTTATTAATATTTTTCGCTTATAGTTTTTATTAAATTATCACTATAAAAGCATGCTCATCTATTACAATCGATAGCTTTTTTATATGCGTTTTTGCCACACGCGTTCATATATAACTTATGCGCATAAATTAAAATAAATATTTGGGCAAAATAAAATTCCCCAAGATAACTTGGGGAATAGTTTTTTTGAAAAATTATTTTGCAAATTCTGTTGCACGCCATTCTCTGATAACGTTAACTTTGATTTGTCCTGGATATTCCATCTCTTCTTCAATCTTTTTAGCGATATCTTTTGCAAGGAACAAGGTTTGCGCATCGTTAATTTGTTCTGGTTTAACCATAACGCGAACTTCTCTACCTGCTTGAATAGCATAGCATTTTTCAACGCCCTTAAAGCTACTAGAAATTTCTTCAAGCTTTTGCAATCTCTTGATATAGTTGGTTGTAGTTTCACGTCTTGCACCAGGTCTTGCACCAGAAATAGCGTCTGCTGCTTGAACTAATATTGCTTCTAGAGTTTTTGGCTCTATGTCGCCGTGGTGCGCCACTATAGCGTTTATAACGTTGTGGTTTTCTCTGTACTTTTTAGCAAGGTCGCCACCGATTTGCATGTGAGTTCCTTCTATTTCAAAGTCGACTGCCTTACCTATATCGTGAAGTAAACCTGCGCGCTTTGCAAGAATAGGATCAATTCCAAGTTCGGTTGCCATAACACCTGCTAAATGAGAAACCTCAATAGAGTGTTTTAACACGTTTTGTCCGTAGCTTGTACGGAATTTTAATCTACCCAAAAGTTTAACGATTTCTGGGTGAAGACCAAAGATACCACACTCAAACATTGCAGCCTCTCCAGCCTCTTTAATTTGTTGATCGAGTTCTTTCTTAACCTTTTCAACAGTTTCTTCAATTCTTGCGGGATGTATTCTACCGTCTTGAATAAGTTTTTCAAGAGCGATACGAGCAACTTCTCTTCTAACGGGGTCAAAACCTGAAACGATAACTACTTCTGGCGTATCGTCGATAATAAGTTCTATACCCGTTGCGTTTTCAAGAGTTCTTATGTTTCTTCCCTCTCTACCGATAATTCTAGCCTTCATATCGTCGCTAGGAAGGGGAACTACTGAAACGGTTATTTCAGTTGCTTGTTCGGTGCTACATTTTTGAATAGCAAGGGTAACGATTTCCTTTGCCTTTCTCTCACCGTTTTCTTTTGCCTCTGCCTCAATGTTTTTAACCATTCCAGCAGCGTCACGCTTTGCCTCGTCCGTAATAGCAAGAATAAGCTCTTGTTTAGCCTCTTCCCTACTCATTTGAGCGACTTTTTCGAACTCTTTAACCATTTCGTCACGTTGAGCAGCAACTTCTTCTAGTCTTTTTTCTACTTCGAGTTCTTTTGCCTTTAAAGCGTTTTGTTGTTTTGTTGTTTCGTCGTTTCGTTTCGCTAAATTCTCTTCTTTCTTGTCAAGAGTCTCTTCCTTTTGGTTGAGTCTATTTTCCATTCTTTGAAGTTCTGCGCGTTTCTCTTTAGATTCGCGTTCGAATTCATTGCGAAGCTTGATTTCCTGTTCTTTTGCCTCCAATAAAGCTTCTTTTTTTATGGCTCTGCTCTCTTCTCTAACGTCGTCGAGCATTTTGTTGCGTTGAGCTTCTATGTTGCCGTGCTCTTTTTCATACTTGGTATTTAAAGATTTTTGGGTAACAAACCAACTCACCACACCACCTATACCCAATGCAACTAGCGCAATGAGTACGCATAAAAGCGGTGTATCTACAGCTAAGAACAGGGAGCTGAAATTTTGCATAATTTATGCCCTCCTGTCTATTTTTATTAACTAGCGCTTTCGCGCTCTATTTCTATATTATATTATATAACAATTTTACTTATTTGTCAATGCTATTATAAAATTATTGTGCGCCGTTACTCTTAAACGCTTCCATAATTTTATCTTTAATTTCATTTGCAACTTCTGGGTTTGATTCAAGGTAATCAACGGCTTTTTCGCGACCTTGAGCAATCTTTTCGCCGTTATAAGAGAACCAAGAACCACTCTTTGAAAGAATTTCATATTGAAGACCTAGGTCAACTAGGCAACTTCCTTGTGAAATTCCCCTACCGAAAATAATGTCGAATTCAGCAGTCTTAAACGGTGGGGCTACCTTATTCTTAACGATTTTGGCCTTGGTGTGGCTACCATACGCACCGTTTGAATCTTTAAGCGCATCTGCTTTTCTAACGTCTATACGAACGCTAGCATAGAATTTGAGCGCCTTTCCACCCGCGGTAACTTCTGGGTTGCCAAACATAACGCCAACCTTTTCGCGAAGTTGGTTGATAAAGATTATACAAGTCTTTGACTTGTTGGTGATTGCCGTTAACTTTCTGAGCGCTTGACTCATAAGTCTTGCTTGAAGACCAACGTGAGAATCGCCCATATCCCCTTCTATTTCAGCCTTTGGCGTAAGCGCTGCAACAGAGTCGACTACGATAACGTCTACTGCTTTACTGCTAACAAGTGATGCCGTGATGTCAAGTGCTTGTTCGCCCGTGTCTGGTTGTGAAACGTAAAGTTCATCAAGATTTACACCCAAGTTTTTAGCGTAAACGGGGTCTAACGCGTGTTCTGCGTCAACAAACGCAGCAATTCCACCCGCCTTTTGCGTTTCTGCTATAACGTGAAGTGCAACGGTCGTTTTACCAGAAGATTCAGGCCCGTAAATTTCAATAATTCTTCCTCTAGGAAGACCACCAACACCTATTGCTAAATCAAGTGATAAACAACCTGTTGGCAAAACTTCTATACCTTCATCCCCTGCAGTTTGTCCAAGACGCATTATTGCGCCTTTTCCATATTGTTTTTCAATTTGCGCCATAACTCCGTCTAGCGCTTTCAATTTTGCTTCATCCATTATTTTTTCCTCTTATATGTTTTTTAATTTTTTTATCGCCAGAAATAGCGCCGTATTCTTTGCTGTTTCTGTTATTTCCTCTCTATCACCCTTGAACACGTATCTATAAGTGTGAACGCCATCTCTCATCCCAACGGCTATATAGCAAAGCCCAACGGGTTTTTCAGTATTGTCACTTTTAGGTCCTGCTATCCCCGTGGTAGCGATTGCTAAATCACACTCTCCCCCGTTTAGAAGTCCAACCGCCATTTGATATGCAACGATAGAACTTACTGCGCCACTTGTGTCAAGGTCTATTTTTTTAACCGAAAGCCTTTTCATTTTGCTTTGGTTTGAATAGGTTACAACCCCTTCGTCTATAAATTCAGACGCGCCCGAATTTTTTATCAATTCGCTAACAACGCGCCCACCCGTAAACGACTCTGCAACCGACAACTTAACCTTTCTTAGTTTCAAAAGGTCAAAAAGTCTTTCACCAAGAGTGGTGTCAAACTCTGCATAAATATTTTCTTTCAAGTTCTCAACCACTTCTCTAACGAAATCTCTGCTAACGTTTTCCATATCTCCGTCAAACAGCAAATCCACCGTAGTATCTCCGTTTAGAGTGGTCACGTTAAACTGTATTCCTTCTTTTCCGTCTTTAGCGCTTTTCAAAACTTCGTTAAGTTTTTTTAAGTCGCCAAAATATTTAAGTATAAGTCTTTTACTTTTTACGTTAAATTTGTTTTCAAAATACGGCAACACGTATCCGTTGCTCATTGCCTTTATTTGCTCAAAATCCGAAGGCAAAACGGCTATGCTAAACCCGCTTAAATCAAGGATATAGCCTTGATATAATCCGTTAAGGTTAGGAACAACCGTCGCTTCTTCTGGAATCATTGCGTATTCTTCAACGTAATCTTTCCCAGTAGACTTTGCAACTGCTTGAACAAACTTAACTGCGTTTTCGTTTTCAACTAAAACTGTATCGCCCTTATCAGCAACCACTTCTCTAACCTTATACGGGTGATTTTCACTATCCACGATAATAAGATTGTCAAACGAATCCTTAAAGTCATCTATCCTATGTCTTAACGACAACTCATCATCTAAAGGAATAACAAGCGTGCTATCTATTCTTATACCGCCGTTATTAAAAACGTCTATTACGTTTTGATAATATTTCGCGTCAAACGACCAATCTGGACTACGGAAAAATATGACAGCCGTTTTCATTATTTGCTTTTAATAATAGAAAAGTTTTTAACTATACATTCGGTGCCTGAAATTATCGTCAATAACGTTGCAACACCCAAAATAACTAATCCACCAACGTAGAAAACGTTTGCAGGGTTAACGTTCATGCTTACTAACAACACTATAATCGCAACGTCTTGAACAAACGTCTTTATCTTTCCAGACTTATCCGCGGCAAGCACTACGCCCTTTGATGCAGCAACCATTCTAAATCCGCTAACGATTAACTCTCTTGCCAAAATCACGGCAACGAATATCGCACAATAAAATGGCAAATATGCAACGCCACTAATAGGTGCAAGCAACACTATTAATGCTGTTGAAACCAAAACTTTGTCTGCAATGGGGTCTAAAAATTTCCCCAAATCGGTCACTAATCCGTATTTTCTTGCTATATGTCCATCAAGAAAATCAGTAAAAGCGGCAATGGCAAAAATTGCAGCGGCAATAACGTAGTTAAAAGGAATAACTTCTAGATAAAACACAGCCGCAAACATAGGAATCATTATTAGTCTTGCTATCGTTAGTTTGTTTGGTAAATTCATAATCTTTCTCCATACAGGTCGTAACCCGTTGCTTTTATTATTTTAACGTTAACCTTCTTTCCATATTCAACTTCTTCGGAAGAAAAGAAATACACTTTCCCATCTATGTCGGGCGCGTTAAAATACCCCCTTCCGTAATATATCAATCCGTCGTCATCAAACCCTTCTGCCAACACTTCTATAGTCTTTCCAACTAGTGCTTTCAAGTTTTCTTTGACCACCGATTTTTGAACGGAATAAAGTTTTTTATGCCGTTTTGTCTTTATAGACGCAGGAATTTGTCCGTTAAGCCTTGCAGCCGCCGTGCCGTCTTCTTTGCTATACTTAAAAAATCCGGCGTTGAAAAGTTTTGCTTTTTGCAAAAACTCTACTAGATTATTAAACGCCTCTTCACTTTCGTTAGGAAATCCCGTTATAAAGGTTGAACGAATTGCAACCCCTTCAATCTCTTTTTTGAGTTTTTCTACTAATTCCAAATATCCTTTGCCCGTTCCCTTTCTATTCATAAGTTTAAGCACTTTATCATCTGCGTGTTGGAAAGGAATGTCTATGTACTTTATGATTTTTGGGTTGGTTTTTATCTCTTCAATAAGTTCTTCACTAACGTTTTCGGGATAACAATATAAAAGTCTTATAGCGCCCACGTTGTCTAGTTTAGAAAGTCCTTTTAGAAGTTCCACTAAATTGCTTTTAGGTGTCAAGTCAAGCCCGTATTTCGCAACGTCTTGCGCAACCAAAATAAGTTCGTTTATATCGCCTAGCCCCTTGGTTTCTTCAATCAAATCTAAAAGGGGAACAGAACGAAATTCTCCGCGAATTTTAGGTATTAAGCAATAAGTGCAATGGTTTGAACAGCCGTCTGCAATTTTTAGATACGCATAGCCACCCGTAGTAAGCACTCTCTTTTTAGTGCATTCACCACGGGGAATGCCAACTGCGTTTACTCTCTCACCGTTATACGTCCTTTCAATAACCGACAATATTTCGCCGTAATCAGAAACGCCCATAAACGCGTCTGCCTCAACAAGTTCGTCAAAAATATCGCCTATAAACTTTTGTGGCAAACAACCCGTGACTATAATCTTTTCTGCTTTACCTATTTCTTTTAAGCGAGCAACGTCCAAAATTTCAGTTATCGCCTCTTCTCTTGAACTTTGCAAAAACGCGCAAGTGTTGACTATAATAACTTGAGCTTCTTCAATATCCGAAGTGATGCGGTGCTTTTCTTTTAAGATAGCAAGCATTTTTTCGGTATCTACTCTATTTTTGTCGCACCCTAAAGAAATTACTCCAACTAGTTTATCTTTGAGCATATATCTTCCCTAATTAATCTTCTGGTGGTGGTGGCGCACCGAAACGATTTTCAAATTCTTCTTTAGTTATTAAAACTCTTCTTGCTTTAGCGCCTTCGTTTCCAGAAACTAACCCCATTCTTTCCATCTTGTCTATAAGTCCACCCGCTCTAGAATAACCTATGCTAAATCTTCTTTGGAATTGCGCAATTGATGCAGACTGCATATTAATTGCAAGCCAAAGTGCGCGCAAGAATAGGTCGCTAACTTCGTTTTTGCTATCGTCGCCATCATCCACTTGAGAAGTTTCTTCTGGCTTTGGACGTGTTTCTTTATCCAAAAACTCTTGAACATCATCATCAAAATACGCTTTGTTATTATCCTTGATATATTGAACGATATTGCTTATTTCTCTACCGCTGATATAAGCGCCTTGATAACGCTCGTAATCTGCCATAGAAGAGTTTTTGTAAAGCATGTCGCCGTTACCAAGCAATTTTTCAGCACCACCTTCGCCAAGAATAGTTTGCGAGTCGGGATAGTTCATAACCTTTAGCGCAATACGTGAAGGTAAGTTAGCCTTAATCGTACCCGTGATAACGTCAACAGAAGGTCTTTGCGTTGCCAACACCAAATGAATACCCGCAGAACGCGATTTTGCAGCAATCTTACGAATCTTTTCTTCCAAGTCCTTTTTGCAAGCTTCCATAAGGTCTGCAAGTTCGTCAATAACGAACACTATTCTAGGAAGTTTTGCAACGGTTGGTCCTGCAATATGCGTGTTGTAGTCTTCAATATTACTGATCATGCCACCGCATTCGGTAAACATTTCGTTTCTTCTATTAGTTTCATCATAAGCCCATTGCAACAAGGTTAAAGCGCGTTTAGGCTCTGTAACAATTTCATCAACTAGCAAGTGTGGAATATGATCGTACTTTCTAAACTCAACTGATTTTGGGTCTACAAGAACAAGTTTCAATTCTTCCGGACTATATCTCATAAGCAAGCTTATGATCATAACGTGTAGGGCAACGCTCTTTCCAGAGCCGGTAGCACCAGCAATTAGATAGTGCGGACCTTTAGTCAAGTCGTCGCTTATAGAATTACCAACGATATCTTTGCCAAGCGCAAACATAAGCGCACTCTCTTTCATTTGCTTGCCTTGAAGCCCTTCCATTACTTCTTTAAGCCCAACCATGGTCTTAACCGTGTTTGCAACTTCTATTCCCACCAAGTTCTTTCCTGGGATAGGCGCTTCTATTCTAACCCCTTCTCTAACTGCAAGGCGCATCTTTAAGTCGTCGTCGTAATTCAACACCTTTTTAACCGATATACCGGCAGGCATCATTATCTCGTATCTAGTTATAGACGGACCTTGAACGTGATTTTGTGGAACGGCGTTTATATGGAATTGTTCTAACGTTTCCTGTATTATACGCTTTCTTTCTTCGTGATCTTCCGCTTGCATGTTCGTGTTAGCAATGCGAGTTTCAAGCAAATCAAGCGGTGGTTTGTTGTACTTTCTATTTATAGGAACGGGTTCTTTTTTAGGCTTTTCTTGCTCAACTTCTTGAGCGTTAAGTTCTGTCACGCTAAGTCGGAGGCCAAGCGGTCTTAGGAAAACAAAATATCTCTCCAACTCCTTGGCTCAC
>JAZRMS010000203.1:0-2034 GCA_045647825.1 Christensenellaceae bacterium | reverse complement strand
TTCAAGTCTTCCGATAAGCATAACTAAAGATAAGATAATTTTAGAAAAATCAGAAAAACCAGCATAGTTACACATAGGCCCAACGAAATCAAAACCAGGTCCAACGTTGCCTATACAAGCGATAGACGCTGAAAAATTTGAAAAGAAATTTGCGTAGTTATCGATAGATAAAAGCAAAGTCGAAACGACTACTATAAGTATCCAAAAAATCAAGAAAGTACGAGTATTTCTAGTCGTTGCATCGTCAATAGGCTCGTCTTCGAGTCTAGAAGTAATAACGGCTCTAGGATGAACTAATTTCTTAAAATCAGCAGTTGCAGATTTGCATAAAATCAAGGTTCTAGAAACTTTTAATCCACCGCCCGTTGAACCACCACAAGCACCTATAACGGTTAATATCATCAATATCCCCTTTGAAAGGGCTGGCCAAGTATCAAAATCCGTCGATGCTAAACCTGTTGTCGAAGAAATAGACGTAACTTGGAAAAACGAGTGTTTTAGCGCATCGCCAAAGGTTAAATATACGTTAGATAGGGAAGTGAATATATTAACTGCAATAACTAAAACCGAAACGACGGTCATAATCACGTAAGTTTTTATTTCTTCTATCGCAAACGCTTTGCGAACACTACCTATAAGAAGTAGATAATATATGTTAAAGTTTAACGAGAACAAGAACATAAATACGGCTAGAACTATTTGGGTAAAAGAAGAATAACTTACAGCCCCGTCGCCCAAAACACCAAAACCACCCGTACCTGCCGTACTAAAGGACATAACTATACTATCGAATAAGTTTAGTCCACTAATGCGCAATAATACTACTTGAATAACTGTCAAACCTATATACATTCCGTACAAAATTCGTGCAGTAAATCTTAATTTGGTTGCGAGTTTACCAACCGATGGTCCTGGCGATTCCGAACGGAAAACGTGCATAACGCCGGCAGTATTCGCAGGCATAACGGCTAGAACGAATACTAAAATTCCCATACCACCAATCCAGTGGGTAAATAAACGCCAAAAGGTAAGCCCCTTATCCATCGTTTCGATTTGCGAAGATTCAAGAATGGTTGCACCCGTAGTTGTAAAGCCAGAAACGGTTTCAAAAAAAGCATTTACAAAATTTGGGATAGTTCCACTAATAATAAAAGGTAAACATCCGAACAGTGATAAAATTATCCAAGCAAGGGCAACTATAACAAAACCTTCCTTTGCGTAAAGAGCGTTGTCTTTAGATTTTATGTTGGACAAAGGGAAACCGATAAGCATAAGCGCAAGTATCGGAATAAGAAAGGAAATATAATTAGTTTCTTGATAAATAACTCCCACAAGCATAGGAAAGATTAAAAGAAATGCTTCAATCAGCATAGTCTTTCCAAGTATGGAAAAAACAACTTTGTAATTCATAATAAATAGTTTTGTTAGTTTGATTTTTTAATTTATTTATAAAAGTTATAATTATTTGATAATTTGATTTAACTCAGTTATTTGTTTATCGATAGTAAGGACTATTGCCTTATCGTTTGGTTTTAGGGTAGTTCTACCATCAGGAAGAATAAACTTTCCGTCCCTAACTATACCACCTATCAATACGTTATCTCTAATAGGTAAATCTTTTAGTGGAATATCGGTGTTTGTAAACGATTCGTCCACGATAAACTCCAAGGCTTCAGCCATATCGTGAATTTTATATAAAGTCTTAATACTGTTTCCCGACGTCGTTTGATGAGAGCGAACGAACCTTATGATATGGTTTGCAATTATATCTTTTGGCGAAACGATAGTGTCTAGGTTTAATTGACTTACCATATTGATTATAGACGGCTTATCGACTTTAGTGACTACTTTAGGCACGCCCTTTTCCTTTGCGTAAAGGGAAGTGATAATATTTTCTTCGTCGATTCCCGTAAGCGAAACACAGGCATCGCTATCTTTTAGCTTTTCTTCTTCTAGGAACTCTTGGTTAGTAGCGTCAAATAAAAGAATAGTTGCCTTTGGCAATAATACGGACAATTCGTTTGCACGGTCAGC
>JAZRMS010000202.1:0-1744 GCA_045647825.1 Christensenellaceae bacterium | reverse complement strand
GTTAACGGAGATATTTGGATTTATCATACTAGAAAGGTTTATCCTTGGTTTGTTAATTCCTTTGAAAAGAGCGTTAAAGGTGTTGGATATAAAAAATTCTTTAAACCAAATGATAGATCATCCGTTTATTCGGTGCCTTTTGAAAACAAAAAATACGTTTATTTCGACCTATATAAAGATAGCGAACTTTGTTATGAGTTCACGGGCAACGTTAAGCCTTTAGAAACGTTTGGAATAACTTATACGATTGAAAACAACAAACTAATAGTTAAGGGTGAAAAAGGTTTTGCAACCTTTATCGAGGAGTAAAAAATGATTATTTCTTGCGTTAGAGATTGGATTCTTTTTAGAACAAATTATAATGAAAAATACGATTTGGTTCAACAATTTGTAAACCATTTTGGCGCGTTAGAAAGAAACTCACAAATAGATTTTCTTTCTTCTGCTCTAATTGAAAAAGAAAACGGCGACCATTGGAATGCACCTATCGTTATAAATCAATCTAACGACGAAGCGCCACCTATGATAATTAACGGGCATTTTATTGGTGGTGGACACGGAGAGCCTTGTTGCATCAACGTCTACTCACCCTTGCACGGCAAGACCGTTAGGGACGTTGGCGCAATTTACGTTGATGATGAGGGAACGAAATTTACTCTACTTCGCATTCTTAACGAAGACTGGTTAAATCTTGTTTCAGAAAACGTGGGCGAAAGTATTTTAGAATACAAATTCAAAATGCCTGCTGTGGGAAATTTGACCTATCTATCTAACGGGTGCGACACTTCTACTATAAAAATAACAAAGCAAGTTGATAAAGCCTATTTAGTACGCGGTATTCGCCATAGACAAAAAAAGGTTGTGGCTTTTAAAGGGGGCGTGGCTGAAACTCTTTATCTAAATTCTACTGAGTGCGATTACGGCGAAATTTGGGAATCTTATGACATATTAAACCCCGCTACAATAGCGCCAGCGCTCACGGCACAGCGTCCCGAAGGTGGCTATACCTACGCCCCTGACCTAGCAAACTATGGCGAGCCTATGGTGTCGCTAGACCAAAAGTTTATCGTTAACCCAGACGGGACTATTAAAGTTGATTTTGAAGTTAAGAAAATAATGAACGTTAGACTAGACGTTTGCATGGGTGTTATGTATCAAGAGAAAAAAGACGTGTTTGGCGGTGGAATACATAGATACTTGTCAAACCTAAAGCCACTTGAAACAACGAACGGAGTTTTCGACTTCTCAACCCCGCTAGCTCTTCGTAACGGCGATTGTTGGCCTAATTGGCACACTCCAAATAAAAACGACTGGAAAAACCCAAACAAGCCTTTCGATAAAATCGTGGATTATTTTAGAGATGAGAGCGGAAAAGATTGCCTTGGCTTTGCTTGTGGATATTTACCCGTTTTTGACGGCGTTCCAGAAAAGAGAAAAGATATTGTGGGCAATTCTATACTTTTATATAAATCAAGAAAGGCTTACCCCTATTTTGCATCTGGAAATCAATCTTCTCATTTCCGTGGCGTTGCTTATAGAAAATTCTTTGATCCAAGTGAACGCTCTTCCGTTTATGCGATTGAGCATGACGGAATTAGATACGTTTATTTTGACATTTTTGAAAAGAATACGTTGACTTATAAAGCAAAAGGACAAATTTCTTTGCTTGATATAGAAGATGCTGAATATGAACTTAATGACGGTGTGGTTACGGTAAAAGCCGAAAAAGGACACGCCGTGTTTA
>JAZRMS010000201.1:0-2591 GCA_045647825.1 Christensenellaceae bacterium | reverse complement strand
TCTAGAGGGTTCATTTGCGACGCAACGAACGGGTATGTGTGTATGTAAGGTACAACGAGCGTTGCTATTGCCATAATCATTGTGAACAAGGTTTTCATTAAGAAAAGTGATGCAGAATTTTGAACGTTGTTTATAACTCTTCTGCCTTCATAAACGATTTTTGGCATAGAATCGAAATTGCTATCTAGTAATACTAAATGAGAAACGTTTGTCGCTGCATCACTTCCGGATGCAACTGCAATAGCGCAATCAGCCTCTTTCATTGCTAATATGTCGTTAACGCCGTCACCAGTCATTGCAGTAACGTGGCCGTTTGCTTTTAGTGCTTTTATTAAAATTGCTTTTTGTTCTGGGCTTACTCTACCAAAAACAGTATAATTGTTTGCAACGTCAAATACTTCTTGGTCGGTTAAGCCTTCTAAACTAATAAATTTGTCTGCGTTTTCAATTCCTGCTCTTTTTGCAACTTCTGAAACTGTTATAGGGTTGTCGCCAGATATAACTTTAATTGCAACGTCGTTTTCCTTAAACCATTTAACGGTGTTTATCGCATCTTCTCTAACGTGGTCTACTATTAATATAAGTGCAATCGGGGAAAAGGAAGTGGGAAGAGTGTCGTTAACAATATTTTCGTTTGAGTGTGCAAGCAACAAAACTCTTATGCCTTGCGTTGCGTATTCGTTAACTTTATCTTCTATTTTTGCATATTCTTCTTTGTTTAATATAAATTCTGGCGCACCGAAAGTATATGTTCCTATGTTTTCAAACGTTACGGCAGACAACTTTCTTGCCGAATTAAAAGGAAGAGTGGCAATGGATGTGAAATTATTATTTTCGCCAAAATATTCTTTCAAAGCGTTAGCCGTTTGATTAGAATCGTTCAGAGCGAATATCATTGAACTGATAATTTGGTTAACGTCTTGACTATTTTCGTTAAGATTTATGGTATTTAATACGGACATGTTGCCGTCCGTAATAGTACCGGTTTTGTCAAAGCAAATGGTGTCAACCCTTGCTAGCATTTCAAGAGAGTATAGGTCTTGAACTAACGTGTTGTGTTTTGCAAGTTTTAATATACCAACTGCAAGAGCAACGCTAGTTAACAAAATCATACCTGCTGGTATCATTCCTATAACTACCGTTGCAGAGCCCAAAACTGCTTGTGCAACTTTTCCAGGATTAAGTAGCAAAGATTTGATTATAAGTGCAATTGCAATGGGGAGGATAATTATTCCAACAAATTTAATAATGGTTTTTAGTGAGCGCATTATTTCAGAGTTAGGTTTTTTATAAGCCTTTGCTTTTTCTGATAAAGTTTCAACGTAGTTATCTTTTCCAACTTTAATTGCCTTTGCATAGCAAATTCCTGAAACGATAAAACTGCCAGCAAGAATAACGTCGCCAACTTTTTTCTTTACGGGTACAGATTCACCCGTTAACAAGGATTCGTTTACTTCTATTTCACCTTGAACAATTTCACTATCGGTTGGGATTTGGTTTCCAATTCCTAACTTGATAATTTCGTCTATTACAATGTCTTCTGCAAGTATTTCTAATTCCTTTCCGTTTCGAACTACTTTTACGCCTTTGTTAGCAACCAAGGTAAGCTTGTCTACGCATTTCTTTGCACGAACTTCTTGAAAAATGCCTATTGTTATGTTTGCGACGTAAAAGAACACGAAAATAAACTGGTTGAGTGATGCGCCAGTTGCTACTAATGCAATAAAACTTGCTAAACCAAGAAAATTGAAAAAAGTTAAAACGTTGTTGCTAACTATGTTTAAGTATGATTTAGAATACTTTTTATTGACCTTGTTAGTTTGACCGTTTGTAATTCTTTCATTTATCTGTGATTGATTAAGCCCCTCTAGTATTTCTACAGAGGGGGCTTTTTTCGTTTGTTTTGATAAGGTTGACATTTTTTAATACTACTCTCTTAAATAATAATGTTTATGAGTCTATTAGGAATAATAATCAAACGTTTAATTGTTTTGTCTTTAAGTTCAGATGCAAGTTTTTCGTCGTTAAAGATTATTTCTTTTGCAATTTCTTCGGTTAAACCATTTGGAACCATTATCTTTGTACGCATTTTGCTGTTGATTTGAACTGCAACTTCTATTTCATCTAAAACTAAAGCACTTTCGTCGCATTCTGGATATTTAGCATAGAATATTGAAGAACGATTGCCCATGCTTTCCCAAATTTCTTCTGCAAAGTGTGGGGCGCAAGGGGCAAGAAGAAGTATTAATGTCTTAAAACAATTCTTGAATACGGTAACGTTCTTTTCGCCATTATATGCATCGTATTTGCTTAAAGCATTTAGAAGTTCCATTAAACGCGCAACTGCCGTGTTGAAAGAGAAATTTTCCATATCTCTATCAACGTTTTTAATTGCGTAGTTTGTCGCGTATAACAAATCTTTCTCTTCTTTTGTAATTTGATTGTATTTGTTGTTTGGCATTTCGTTAAGTTTTATTGCCAATCTCTCAATTCTGTCTAAGAATTTGTTTATTGCCTTAATACCATCGTCGTTCCAAGGACCGCCTTCAGTATAAGAGAAACCGAACATTAAATACAATCTTAAAACGTCA
>JAZRMS010000200.1:0-2153 GCA_045647825.1 Christensenellaceae bacterium | reverse complement strand
GTAATGTCTTTCCAAAAGTTTGATGTGAATACTAATAAATTCTCCTTTAACGGTTTTGAAAACTATAAAAAAATCATAAGTGATTTCAAGCTTTTACCGGAGTTAGAGCATGCCATTGGCAACTCTTTTAAGGTTTATTTCTATTCAGCCATCGTGGGAATGATAGCAGGGTTGATGTTTGCATATTACATATTTAAAAAGCGTTTTGCTAGCACGTTTTTTAAAGTAATAATGTATTCTCCTGCGGTAATTTCTTCAACAGTTATAGTTACTATGTTCTTAATGTTTGTAGAAGATTATCTTCCATACGTTATCAACAACAAGTTTGGAACGCATTTGATAGGATTTTTAACCGAAGATAAGACTAAATTTCCAACACTTATTATCTATTCTCTTTGGGTAGGTTTGGGATCTCAAATTTTACTTTATCTTGGAGCAATGAACAATATCTCCGACAGCGTTTTAGAAGCCGCTCAACTTGACGGTGTTTCACCTATAAGAGAGTTTTTTAGCATTGTTTTACCACAGATATTCCCAACGATTATAGTATTTATTTGTACGGGACTTGCATCTGTTTTCGTTAACCAGTTGAACTTATATACTTTCTACGTAAGAAAAGCTCCACCTGAGCTTTATACTGTGGGCTATTATATGTATAGAAAACTTATATCTTCAACTAGTTTCTCTAATTATCCTTACGTAGCAGCAATGGGTATTATGGTTACTTTAGTAACCACACCAACCGTTCTTTTAATAAGGAAATTACTTAATAGGTTAGATCCGATGGGGAATTGATATGAAGAAGAGAGTATTATTTAAAAACAGACCGTCATTGTTCACTCTGATTACGGGTTTGATATTAGCGACTTTATCTTTTGGATTAATATTCTTATTCGGATACGCGTTTGTAAACTCGTTTAAAGGACTTGGCGAGTATATAGACAATCCGTTGGGAATGACCGAAAAGTGGGAATGGAAAAACTACGAAATGATTTTTTACTACTTCAACGTTAAAATTGGAGTTGGTGCAGAAGCAAAAGTGTTATTTATTGAACATATGATTTTAAATACACTTTTGTATTGCTTTGGTTGTACGGCAGCGTCTGTAATAACTTGTGTTATTACAGCTTACGCAACGGCAAGATTTAATTATAAATTTTCTTCGTTTATATATGCCTTTACCATTATGGCAATGTCACTTACGGTAGTAGGTTCACAAGCGTCAGAACTTAAGATTTTAAATTCGTTGAAACTCGACGATACTTTTATTGGTAACTGGCTTTTAAAAGCAAACTTCTTAAGTATGTATTTCTTGGTTTTCCACGCAATATTTAAAGGTTTGCCAAAATCGTTCGCAGAAGCAGCAGAAATAGATGGCGCAAGCAACTTTAAAGTGTTTATATCAATAATGGTTCCACTTGCAAAAAATACAATACTTACGATAAGTCTTATGTATTTTATCGCATATTGGAACGATTACCAAACACCACTTTTGTATTTGCAATCAAAACCAACGATTGCAGTAGGTTTGTTTAATTTCAGTAAATCAACAATACCAGATATTGCATCACCAACAATCAAATTGGGTGCTAGTATCGTAGTATTTTTACCTATCTTCATAGTTTTCTTGATTTTCCAAAAGAGAATTATAGGAAATATATCGTTAGGTGGATTAAAAGAATAATAAAGGAGAGAAAAATGAAGAGAAAAAGGCTGTTAATGATTGCATTGATGTCTATTGTTGCAATATTTACCTTATCTTTTTCTGTAATTGCACTCGCAACGGAAGAATACGAATTTAGCGTAGGCGCGTTCGAGAGCTCGTATGAGTTATACGAAACTGCAGAAATTCCACAAGGTAAATTTGGTAGCGTTAATGCAAAATCAACTGTAATTTATCCAAGTGGCGAAAAAACAACGGCTACTAACGTTTATTTAGACGAAGGTGGTATTTATACGGTTGTCTATAGCGCGATTGTAAACGGAACGAAAAAAGAAGAAAAGGTTAACTTTACTGTAGAATCTCCGTTGTATTCAATACTTGGTGGTAATAAATCTACGGCTTATTATGGCAAGGATGAAAACGATGCGTTTAACGGTGGCTGGAATAGTGGTAGAGAAGGGTTACTTCTCTCGTTAGCACCAAATGAAAC
>JAZRMS010000199.1:0-18005 GCA_045647825.1 Christensenellaceae bacterium | reverse complement strand
GGATTTTAAGTCCCTTGCGTCTGCCTATTCCACCACAGCGGCATTTTATATTAAATTAAAAACCTCACTAATTTTTGTGAGGTTTTACTGGAGGCGCCACCCAGATTCGAACTGGGGGTAAGGGTTTTGCAGACCCGGGCCTTACCACTTGGCGATGGCGCCGTCAACATAACCTTATGAGAAAAACCCCATAATAAAAAAATGGAGCGGGAAACGAGATTCGAACTCGCGACATTCGCCTTGGCAAGGCGACGCTCTACCACTGAGCCATTCCCGCACATTGTAATAGCGAGCATTTGGTGGGAACAATAGGGCTCGAACCTATGACCCCCTGCTTGTAAGGCAGATGCTCTCCCAGCTGAGCTATGCTCCCGTGTCTCGCTATTGCTATGATAATATACCAAATTTAGAAATAAAATGCAAGTGTTTTTAAGGGTATTTTTAAATTTTTTTTAAAATTTTTTTTTACAAGCAAAACTTGGTATAAAAAAGCATAATTTATGCGTAATCTTTGATATTTTGAATGATGTTTTAGCGGTAACTATTGACTGAAATATATAGTTGTAGTATACTATATGATATAAAATATATTATAAGTGATTAAATAAAGAGGAACAAAATGTATACGATTGGTATTGATATTGGCGGAATGAGTATAAAGTTTGGGCTTGTTGATAAAAACGGAGAAATTTTTATTCAGTCCAGAGTTAAAACTGCAAAGTCTGCTATAGATGGCGTTAATGATATTATTAATGAAATTAAAAGGCTATTAAAAGAAAACAATTTAAGTGTTAGCGATATCAATGGTATTGGGATAGGTTGCCCTGGCGCAGTAGATAGTGAAAAGGGGATAATGGACGTTTTGCCAAATTTGGGTTGGGAAAGCGTTGCTATTGCCGATATTTTAAAAGAGCATTTTGATTTACCTGTTAAAATATCTAACGACGCAAACGTTGCTGCTCTTGGAGAGGCTATATACGGGGTCGCAAAAGATTATAATGACTGTGTTATGTTTACGCTTGGAACTGGTGTTGGCGGTGGAATTATAATTGATAAAAAACTAGTTGAAGGTGGCTGGTCAAGGGGAGCAGAACTAGGTCACGTAACTTTAGTTCTTGATGGTGAGCCATGTACTTGCGGTAGAAAAGGCTGTATTGAAAGATACGTTTCTGCGACAGCATTAATTGAACAAACGAAAAAGGCGATGGTTGCCGACAAGGCAAGCAAAATGTGGGAATTTGTCCAAGGCGATATAGAAAAAGTTGATGGAAGAACTGCCTTTGAATGTAGTAAACTAGGTGATAAAAGTGCGGAAAAAGTTCGTGATACTTACGTTATGTATCTTGCCGAAAGTATGATGAGCATGTTTAATATATTTAGACCAGAAGCGTCTATTTTAGGTGGTGGGGTTAGCGCACAAGGCGAATATTTAA
Organism: Christensenellaceae bacterium; assembly: GCA_045647825.1. Classification (GTDB taxonomy): domain Bacteria; phylum Bacillota; class Clostridia; order Christensenellales; family Borkfalkiaceae; genus UBA1259. Next base: position 16,572 of record JAZRMS010000199.1, on the reverse strand, counting down.
TTGAAAGGTTGAAAAAATATTGCGAAAAATATAGTTACGGCTATCATCACGCACCAAAAACTGAAATTCTAGAGGCGAAACTTGGTAATAATGCAGGGATTATAGGTGCAGCAGCTTTGTTTTCTAAATAAAATCTATAATTAACAATTGCTATTGACAATAGTGATAAATGGTGTTAAAATAATTATAGGAAAGTTAAGGAGAATACTAATGAGATACAGCGAAACTTTAATGTGGAAAGAGATTAATGAAACGCCAAGAATTTTTGGTGAAATTCAGGCTGTTAACTCTGATGAAATGAAAAGGATTATAAACGCAATAAGGTTAAGCGATGCAACTAATTTTGTCTTGGCTGCAAGAGGTACGAGTGACCACTCGTTGCTTTTCTTTAAGTACGTTATGGAAATTTATTCCAAATATACTGTAAGTACTGCGTCTCCTAGTGTTATTACTCTTTATGATGGTAAAGTTGATTTTTCAAAGAGCGTTGTTATCGGTTGTAGCCAGTCTGGGAAAGCGGCAGACGTATTAGAGGTTGTTAAAAAGGCAAACAAACAAGGCGCAATCACAATTGCAGTTACTAACGATAAAAATAGTCCTTTAGCTAAAGAAGCAAAATTTCACCTATATTGTTCGGCAGGGTTGGAAAGCAGTGTTGCTGCGACAAAAACTTTTAGCGCACAACTATTCGTTATGCTTTGGCTTGCTTCTGAAATTACCGAACATAAAGAAAATCTTTTGTATCTCAAAAATTTAAAGCAAGAAATTGAAAAAGTTATTCCACAGATAGACGTTTTAACGACTAAATATTCTGATAAATTTAAGGATATGAAAAGTGGATTTGTTTTATCTCGTGGTATCACGCTAGCAATAGCGTTAGAGTCAACTCTCAAGTTGCAAGAAACTTGTTATATACAAATGAAAGGATATGCGTCTAGTGACTTCTATCACGGACCGATGGCAATGATAAACAACGAAACACCCGTTATTATTTATTGCGCAAGCAATGCTGCGGGTAGTCCTGAAATGCAACACGTTGTTAGGGCAGACCAAATTAAATGTATAGAAAAAATGATTTCTCTTGGCGCGCCTGTTCTTTTGGTAACAAATGATTGCTTGCTTTCAGATAGGTTTGCAAAATGTAACGATGCCTTCTTGAACTTTGGTGTTCCAGAAGAAATTTGTATGTTTGCTTTTGCAATATTTGCGCAAATGTTTGCTTGCAAGGTTTCTTGCGCAATCGGCAACAATCCAGATAGTCCTAGGGCATTAAGTAAAGTTACTATTACAAAGTAGGAGATAGAAATGATAATATTAAACGAAAAACTAAAAAATAGTAGAACGGGAAAAGATATTCCAGAATTTGAAACAACGGTTAAAATCGTTATGACGGATACTGAACTTTCTTTTGAGTTTTTTTGCAAAAATTCAAAATTCTTTAGTGCGAGTAACGAATATAATGGCCCGATTTTTGATGGTGACGTGTGTGAAGCGTTTATTTGCACAGGCGAAGATCCTAAAAAGTATTTTGAAATTGAAGTTTCACCAAACAACACTCAATTCGTTAGTTTTATGACTAATTTAGGACCTGGATTGTATGATGCAGAATACGTTTCCAAGGAAGATAACTTTTTGAAGAGCGAAGTTGAATTTTTAGGCAATGATTATAGATTAAAATTCAGTATGCCGTTGGAAAAAATAGGCTACGATCCTAAAAGAGGAATTAGATTTAATGCTTATCGAATAGAAACTGAAGGTGGATATACGGATAGAAACCTTTTAGCATTAAACCCTACAATGTGCGATACTTTCCACGTTTATGAAAAATTTGTTGAACTTAAGTAATAAAAAAGCGTTTGCAAAATGCAAGCGCTTTTAATTTTTTTATTTGCTTATTGTGTTTATTAAATAGGGGAATGCCGATTCAAAATCAACACCATACCAGTTGTGGTTTTTGTTTTCTATGGTTTTTTCTATGGATTTAACCGTGAAATCAACTGCAATTTTAAGAGAATTTTCTAAATCATATCCTTTTGTTAATGCCCCACAAAGTGAGCTTGCAAAAACGTCGCCCGTGCCGTGAAAACTTTCTGGCAAATGGTTGTTATAATAGCTAAAATATCTATCGTTGATACTATCATAACCATATACACCAAGTTTGCCTTTTTCGAACGTGATACCAGTTAATACTGCCGTTTTGCAACCTAAATTAGTTAATTTTTTTAATACGTCTTTTACATAATCTTCTGAATAACCGCTTTCAACGAAAGGAATATCAAGCATAAAAGAAGCCTCTGTCATATTTGGAACGATTATGTCTGCTTGAGAGCAAAGTTTTGCCATTGCCAAGGCAAATTTATTATCAAAACCGGGATAAAGTTTTCCATTGTCACCCATAACTGGGTCAACTAAAATTAAATTGTTTTTAGTCTTAAATTGATTGAAAATGTTTGAAACGATATCAAGTTGTTCAAAAGATCCTAAATAACCTGTGTAAAGTGTGTCAAACTCTATGCTTTGTTCTTTCCAATGGTTTGCAATATTTGTCATATCTGCGGTTAAATCTCTAAACGTAAATCCCTTAAACGCAGTATGTGTTGAAAGTACTGCCGTTGGTAAAACGGATGCCTCTACACCAAAAGCCGAAATAATAGGCAATGCAACGGTGAGAGAGCATTTTCCAACGCACGATATATCTTGTATTGTTAATATTCTTTTCATATTATTCAAAAACTTCCTTAAACAATTCTAGTTTAGATGCTTTTAATACTTTGGTAGTTAAATTTGCCGTAAAACGGGGAAAAAGTCTGCCAAAAATGCTCATTGAGTGTCCATCAAAGCCCATAACGGTACGTTTTTTTCTTTTTGCTATGCGTTTTACAACCTTTTTTGTTGCCTTATCAAGTGGTTTCATTAGCATGTTTACAAGTCTATTTTCTTTGTCGGAGATGGACTGTCTATTAAGAATATCGGTTTTTATAAATCCAGGGTAAACGCCCCCGATATAAACTTGCTTTTTATATTCTTGTTGCATTGTTTCCGTAAGTCCACGCACGGCAAATTTAGTTGCGCAATACATGCTTTGTCCAACTACGGCAGAAAGACCAGCTGCGCTTGAAATATTAACTATTCCAGGCGTTGAAGATTTTTTTAGTAAGGGAAGTAGGATTTTTGTTGAATTAACTACTGAAACGAAGTTGGTTTGTATAATATCGTCTATTTCTTTTTCAGAATACTTTTCAAACTTGGCAAAAGGCAACATAAAACCTGCGTTATTAATCAAAAGGTCTATATTTACGTTGTTTTCAACCAAATAACTTGCAAAATCTATCCAGTTTTGTTTTACCGAAACGTCAAAAAGTTTATAAGTGAAGTTAGCTTTCTTATCGCCCAAACTTTCAATAGAGTTTAGAATTTTCTTTTCGTTTCTAGCGATACCGATAACTTTGCAGTTGTATTTTTCTATTAAAAGTTTTGCAATGGAAAAACCAAGCCCTCCACTTGCGCCACTTATTACAATAGTTTTATTATTTAACCAACTTTTTTTCATATTACACCTCAAAATTATATTATCATATTTTATTGTTTTTTGCAAGAAAATAAGAACAAATAACACTCTTTTTAACCTTATAAACTTGAAATATGGCTTTGCGTGTGATATAATATTATAGTAGGTAAATTATGTCAAAAATTAAAGAGTTAATCAGTAAATTAAATAGCGAACAAATATTGCCCGTTCAGGATACGGAAGGGGCTGTTTTAGTAATTGCAGGGGCAGGAAGTGGTAAAACAAGAGTTTTAACCACTAGAATTGCTTATTTGGTGCATGAAAAAGGTGTTTTGCCATCTAATATTATGGCGATTACATTTACTAATAAAGCAGCAGATGAAATGAAAGAAAGACTACGCAAAATCGTTGATGGCGTTGATGATATGTGGGTTTCAACAATACATAGCATGTGTGTGAGAATTTTGCGTCGCGACATAGATAAAATCGGATACGATAAAAACTTTACCATTTATGATGATACCGATAAAGAAAAGGTTTTAAAGCGCGTTTTGGAAGAGTTGGGGCTAGATGCAGACAAACTCTTAAAAACGGCTAAAAATGCTATCTCTGATGCTAAAAATCAAGGCTTATCACCAGATGATTATAAGAGAATGAACAATAACTATCGTTTTGCAAACGAAATTTACCAAATTTACGATGCGTATGAAAGTTCTTTGTTGCGCTCTAATTCTTTAGATTTTGATGATTTGCTTGTTAAAACTTATGCGCTTTTTATTGAAAGAAAAGACGTTGCAGAGTATTACGCTAATAAATTCCATTATATTCATATTGACGAGTTTCAAGATACCAACGTCGTTCAGTTTAATATTGCAAGAATTTTGTCGTCAGTACACGGCAATATCTTCGTTGTTGGTGACGACGATCAAAGCATTTATGGTTGGCGTGGCGCAAAGATAGAAAATATTCTTGAGTTTGATGACGTTTATAGGGGCGCAAAGGTATATAAATTAGAAAAAAATTACCGCTCTACCAAAAGAATACTTCAACTTGCCAACACTATTATTGCAAACAATACAAAGAGAAGACAAAAGGAGCTTTATACCGATAACCAAGAAGGGGTTAGGGTGGAAACTTTCGTTGGCACGGATGAAAATAACGAAGCGGCATACGTTGCAATGCAAATCAAAAACTTAACTGCTAGATATCAATGTAGTTATTCTGATTTTGCAGTTTTTATGAGAGTTAACGCACTTTCACGCGCTTTTGAACAAGAGTTTTTAAAATATGGAATTCCTTTTAAGGTTTATGGTGGATTTAGATTCTTTGAAAGAAAGGAAATTAAAGACGTTTTAGCCTATTTGAAAGTTGTTAACAATTCTTATGACGACGAATCGTTTTTAAGGGCGATTGCTTGCCCTAGAAGGGGTATAGGCGATAAAACATTGAGAGAATTAAGAGAGTTTTGTTCTTCTTGTGGCATTTCTCTTTACGACGGATTGTTTAGGCTTGAGCAAACTTCTATTGGCACTAGCGCTAAAACAAAGCTTTTTAATTTTGGTCAGCTTATAGATTCTTTTAAGAGATTTTCTGAAAATCATACTGTTGATGAATTAATTGACAACGTTTTGGAAACAACTTCGTTTTTAGAGCAGTTTGCTGATAAGACTGAAGAAAATACTAATAAATTATATAATATTAGTGAATTGAAAAACTCTGCAGTACAATTTAAGAAAGATAACCCAACGTCTAATTTGGCAGATTATTTAAATTCTGTAACTCTTAGTTCTGATACGGATGAAATAAACGATGGCGAGATGGTTACTATTGCTACTATACACGCCGTTAAAGGGTTAGAATATAAAACCGTTTTTGTTGCGGGGTTAGATGAAAAAATATTGCCTATTTCACGCAGCGCTAACGATGAATATGAACTAGAAGAAGAGCGTAGATTGATGTACGTTGCCGTTACAAGGGCAAAAGAAAGGCTTTATTTGACGCGTGCAATGAGTAGATATCTTTACGGCTATAGAGAGCATATGGTTCAATCACGTTTCCTTAAAGAGGCGCAATCTATTTTATCGCCCAACTTGAATATAGAAAAAAAGTACGAAATAAATAATTATAGAGATAATTATAAGGATAATTATAGAGATTTCGACGAAGAAAAATCTTATACGTCAAATTTAGGTTATTCATCTAATTACGCCAAATCAATGCTAAACACTAACAAACCAAAAGCAAACGTTGGTGCTCAATTTTCAAAATATAAATCGGGAACAAAAGTTAAACACGTTAAATTTGGCGTGGGAACGGTTATACAGGTAAAAGGAGAAGGTGATAATTTGATAGTTGACGTTGCATTTTTAGGCGTTGGAATAAAATCGCTTTCTGTTAAATATGCACCTATGGAGATTATAAATGGATAGAATGAGAGAACTCGTTGACAAACTAAATAAATATGCTCACGAGTATTACGTTTTAGATAATCCTACTGTTTCGGATATTGAATACGATAGGCTTTATGATGAACTTTTATCTTTAGAAAAACAGAGTGGAATAGTGCTTTTTGATTCGCCAACAAAAAGAGTTGGGGGAGAGCCTATTTCTGCTTTTAAAAAACACAAACACGTTGAAAGACTTTATAGTTTAGACAAAACAACTGATTTTGAAGGTTTGAAAGCATTTGAAAAAAGAATTATAAAAGACTTGTCGGACCAGCCTGAATATACCGTGGAATATAAGTTTGATGGTTTAACTATTTGTTTGACCTATCAAGACGGCAAGTTTGTTTGCGCAACTACAAGGGGCAACGGCGTTGAAGGGGAAGACGTTACAGCGCAAGTTTTAACGGTAAAAAGCTTTCCATTAACCATTGATTACAAAGGTTTAATTGAAGTGCAGGGCGAGGCGATAATGCGATTGTCTGTGCTAGATGAATACAATAAAAGTGCAGAAGAGCCACTCAAAAATGCAAGAAACGCAGTTGCTGGTGCGATTAGAAATCTAGATCCAAAAGTAACGCAAAAAAGAAAAGTAGAAATACTTTTTTATAACGTAAATTATATGGAAGATCATCTACTAAATACTCAACTTGATTGCGTTGATTTTTTGAGCAAAAACGGATTTAAGGTTCATCCATTTTTAAGAGTTTGCAAGGGTATCAATAGTGTTATGTCTGCTATAAACGAAATTGAAAATGCTAGAAAAACACTAGATATTTTGACTGATGGTGCAGTTGTTAAAGTAAATGATTTTAAGGTTAGAGAAAACCTTGGTGCAACCGATAAATTCCCCCGTTGGGCAATCGCTTTCAAGTTTGAAGCGGAAGAAGTTACTACTATATTAGAAGACGTTAAATGGCAGGTTGGAAGAACGGGAAAACTTACCCCATTAGGGTTGTTGCAACCAACCGAACTTGCGGGTGCAACCGTTAAAAAGGCAACGCTTAATAACTATGGTGACGTGTTAAGAAAGGGTGTCAAAATAGGTGCTAGAGTTCTTGTTAGAAGAAGTAACGAAGTTATTCCTGAAATACTTGGAACAACCGAAATATATCCGCATTGTAAAGACGTTGAAAAGCCCACAAATTGTCCGTATTGCAACTCTGAATTAGTTGAAAATGGTGCAAACTTGTTTTGTCCAAATAGCAAATGTGTGCCTAGAGTAGTTGCAAAACTTTGCAACTTCGCATCAAAGAGTGGAATGAATATCGAAGGGTTTAGCGAAAAAACGGCAGAACTTTTAAATAGCGTTTTTTCGGTTGAAAAATTTTCTGATTTATATAAGCTTGACAAGGAAAAGGTTGGAAAGTTGGAAGGTTATAAAGAGGCAAAAACTTCAAATCTTTTTGACGCTATTGAAAAATCTAAAAACGTTTCACTTTCTAATTTTATATTCGCTTTGGGTATTGATAACGTTGGCAAAAAAACGGCAAAAGACTTTGCAAAAGCTTTTGGCAATATGGATAATTTAATTAATGCAACTAAAGAACAACTTATTGAAATTAACGACGTTGGTGAAGTGGTGGCAGAATGTGTTTTTGATTATTTTAACGATCAAGAAAACGTTAGTGAAATAAAAGAGTTGTTCAGCCTTGGAATTAAAGTAAATAGTAGCGAAAACGTTAGCGAGGACGGAGTGTTTAAGGGCGAAAAAGTTGTTTTAACGGGAACTCTAATTGATTTTAAGAGAGACGTTGCAGGAAAGATAATTGAAAGCTTGGGTGGAGAAATTGTTGGTAGCGTATCTAAAAATACCACTCTGGTTATTGCAGGGGAAAACGCCGGCAGTAAACTTGACAAAGCGAAAAGTTTGGGCATTAAAATTATTGATGAAGATATGTTTAAATCGCTTATAAAAACTTGATAAATATAAATATTTATGATAAAATAGTTTAAATAGTTGTTTGGGAGTTTTGCTATGTATAGTATGACCGGCTACGGAAGGGCTGAATACAATGATAACGGAATAAATTTAATTGTCGAAATAAAATCGGTTAACAATAGAGTTTTAGATCTTAACTGTAAGACACCAAGAATGTTCTTGGGGCTTGAAGATGCTATAAGGAAAACGGTGCAAAACTACGTTAAAAGGGGTAGGGTTGATCTTTTTATAAATTTTAGCGATACTAGAGAGAAAAACGCAACGATTGAATTAGATTTAAATAAAGCTGCAGCATACGTTAAGGCAAGTAAAGAACTTGCTGAAACTTTTGCTTTAGAAAATGATTTTTCCGTCAGTATGCTTATGAAATCACCAGACGTTATCGTTGATGGTGGTGCGCAAGATCCGTTAGAGTTTGAAGAAATCGTTAAATCGACCGTTGCATCTGCTTGTGAAAAACTTAACGAAATGAGAAAGATTGAGGGCGAAAAATTAGTTGAAGATATGCTTTCAAGAATGGATACAATTAGTGATTTGGCAGAAAAAATCACTTTGAGAGCGCCCCTAGTTGCAACCGAATATAAAGAAAAACTACGCGAGAGAATAGAAGAATATCTTAAAGACGTTAAATATGACGAAACAAGATTATTAAACGAAGTTGCTTTTTATACTGACAGAGTAAATATAGACGAAGAACTAACCAGATTAAAGTCGCACGTTTCTCAATTCAAAAAAATTATTCGTTCTGGTGAATCTGGAAAAAAACTAGATTTCCTAATGCAAGAATTTAATAGAGAATCAAATACTATTTGTTCAAAATCTAACGATATAGAAGTGACCGAATGTGCGCTTGGATTAAAGAACGAAATAGAAAAAGTTAGAGAACAGGTTCAAAATTTAGAATAGTATGAGAAACGTATTGATAGTTTTGTCTGGCCCTTCTGGGGTTGGAAAGGGAACAATTGCAAAATTAATAACCGAAAGAAATAAAAACGTTTCACTTAGCATTTCTTGTACTACTAGAAAGCCAAGAGATGGCGAAACGCACGGGAAAGAGTATTTCTTTATTAGCAAAGATGAATTTTCTAGTAAGATAGGTGAAAACGGTTTTTTGGAATATTCCGAACATTTTGAGAACTTTTATGGCACGCCAAAAGATTTTGTTTTAGAAAAACTTGTCGATAATGACGTTTTACTTGAAATAGACGTTAACGGCGGACTAAAAGTAAAAGAAAACTATAAAGATGCTCTGCTTATAATGATTTTGCCACCTTCTGAAAAAGAACTTAAAAAGCGTCTTATAGGCAGAAACACAGAATCTATAGAAAAAATCAATATGAGAATGGAGCGTATAAAGTACGAAGTTAGCAAGAAAGATTTGTATGATTACGCTGTTGTTAACGACGATTTGATGACTGCCGTTAACGAAATTGAACAAATAATTAAAAACGAAAAAAACAAGTAGTTAAAATTAAAGGAGACTATTATGATACATAAACCACCGATTGATGAATTAGCACAAAAGATTGGATCAAAGTATGAACTTTGTGTTGTTACTAGCAAGCGTGCTCGTCAACTTATGGAACAAGCTCAAAACCAAGGTTATACCGAACTTCCAAGTAAGGAAAAGCCCTTGTCTGTTGCAGCACAAGAAATTCAAGACGGAAAGCTCGTTGCAACCAACGACTAAAGGTAAAATGTGTTCATCACCTTGGTGAACATATTTTGTTTTAACGGCAGATGATATGTACGCAGACGTTATAGTTGATATCAACAACGTTGAAGTTGATAAAATCTTTGAATATTCATTCTCCGACTGCAAGATAACTCTTGGCAGTCGTGTTGTCGTGCCTTTTGGAAAAAAGGTGCTAGAAGGAATAGTTATTGGTGTTAAAGACAAAAGTAATTATCCTGCCGATAAAATTAAACCTATAATTTCTCTTTTAGAAGAAACGCCGGCTTTAACTGAAGAAACCTTAAAATTAATGCAATTCGTTTGCGATACGTGTTACGTTACAAGGGCAGCTGCATTAAGATTGTTTCTTCCGGTCGAAATGAGAAAGGGAAAGGTTAAGGAACAATTCGTTAGAATAGTTGAGATAAACGATGGCGTTGACGTTGATAGTTATATTGAAACTCTTCGAAAAACGGCAGTTAAGCAAAAAGAACTTCTTTTGTTCTTGAAAGAAAAAGGAAAGTCGATTTTTGCGCGCCTTGCTGAAAGTTTTGGTGCGTCAGCCGTTAACGGGCTTGTTGAAAAGGGTGCGCTCAAAATAAGTAAAGAAAAGTATTTCCGTTCGCCTTATAAAAATTTATCGTCAGATGGGAAGACGGTAACACTTACTGAAAGGCAAGAAAATGCCGTAAAAAGCGTTTTGTCAACGGATAAAACAACAAGTTTGCTTTTTGGCGTTACGGGAAGTGGCAAAACGGAAGTTTATCTAAAACTTATTGATCACACGATAAGTCAAGGCAAAACTGCAATAATGTTAGTGCCTGAAATTGCCCTAACACCACAAATGCTAAAACAACTTCGCGCGAGATTTGGCGACGATGCTGCGATATTACATAGTGGATTGTCGGCAGGTGAACGATTTGACGAGTGGTGGCGTTTGCGTAATGGTGAGGCGACTATTGCTATCGGTGCAAGAAGTGCGATTTTTGCGCCCGTTGAAAATTTAGGACTTGTTATAGTGGATGAAGAGCACGATGGCAGTTATACGAGTGAATCTTCGCCAAGATATTCAACTATTGAAGTTGCAAAGTTTAGGGCTGAAAATACGGGTGCTAAACTTGTTCTAGGTAGTGCAACACCTTCGGTTGAAAGTTATTTAAATGCAACGGAAGGCGTGTATAATTTAATCGAACTTCCAGACAGAATTAATAAAAGGCCACTTCCAGAAGTTGAAATAGCCGACATGAGAAAAGAGATTAGAAGGGGGAATAATTCGCCCTTTTCTAGCGCCCTTAAAGATGAATTAAAGGCTTGTTTGGATAAGGGAAATCAAGCCATTATATTCTTAAATCAGAGAGGGTATTCTAAAACGGTAATTTGCACAGAGTGTGGCCACGTTCAAAAGTGTGATGCTTGTGACGTTTCTTTGACCTTTCATAAGGAAGATGATTCACTATTATGCCACTACTGTGGTGCAAAATACAAAATGATATCTGCTTGCACAGAGTGTGGAAGTCCGTTTATTCGTTATGGTGGCACGGGAACGGAAAAGGTTGTGGATGAACTTAAAAAATTGTTCCCAAATGCTAGAATTTTGAGAATGGATAGGGACACGACTCAAAATAAGGAAGGGCATTTTAATATTATCAATAAATTCTCTGCAAGAGAGGCTGACATTTTAGTTGGAACTCAAATGATTGCAAAAGGTCACGACTTTCCTTTTGTAACGCTAGTTGGAATTTTAGATGCGGATATGAGTTTACATTTTTCAGATTATCGTAGCGGGGAAAGGACCTTTCAATTGTTAACGCAAGTTGCAGGAAGAAGTGGCAGGGCAGAAGAATCTGGCAAAGTAGTTTTGCAGACCTATTCGCCAGATAATCCCGTATTAAGGCAAGCGATAAATTATGATTATTTAGGATTTTTTAGGAATGAACTTTCTATTAGAAAGGCAACTGCATTTCCACCTTTTACCGACGTTGTTAGGGTTTTAATTAGTAGTGAAAACGACGATTATGCTCTTGATGCAACAAAGGCTATTCACGGTGAACTAAATCTTATTTATCAAGAAAATAGAGATGATTTTAGGTTTTTTGGATGCATGAAAGCACCATTAAAAAGACTTCAAAACAAATTTAGGTATCAAGTATTAATGCGTATTAGTGCGGGTAAGAAAGAACTTTTGGATAGGATATTTTTTACCGTTGACAAATATAATTCAAGAAACATTTTCGTTTCTTTAGAAATAAATTCAAATAATTTAACTTAAGCGGTGTAATATGGCTATAAGACAAATAATTCAGTTGGGTGATCCAACACTTAGAAAGAAGAGTTTTGAAGTTACTGATTTCGGTAAAAAAACTCACGAACTTTTAGATGATATGAAAGAAACGCTTATTAAAGCGAACGGCGCGGGGCTTGCAGCTCCTCAAGTTGGTGTTTTAAGGCGTATTTTTATCGTGACCGACGGAAATGATTTTATTGAATGTATTAATCCTGTAATAGTAAAATCAAGTGGCAAACAAGTTGGTCAAGAAGGTTGTTTATCAGTAAAAGGTAAATGGGGAGAAGTTGAAAGACCAAACAAGGTTACCGTTAAGGCATTCGATAGATTCGGCAATCCTTTTACCGTGAAGGCAGAAGGGTTTATGGCAAGGGCTTTTTGTCATGAAAACGACCACCTAGACGGTATCGTTTACGTTGATAAAGCAATTAATCTCACGGAGGACGTATAATTTGAGGATAGTTTATCTTGGAACACCTGATTTTTCCGTTAATCCCTTGAAAGGGTTGGTTGAAAATGGATATAACGTTGTTGCCGTTGTCACTAACAAAGATAAGCCGGTTGGTAGAAAGAAAATTTTAACCCCACCACCTGTTAAAGTTTATGCGTTAGAACAAGGCATTCCCGTTTTTCAATTTGACAAAATTAGGGTTGAAGGTGTTTCCGATATACAAAAACTTAATCCCGATTTAATGATAACTTGTGCTTTTGGACAAATATTGTCTAAAGAAATTTTAGATATACCAAAGCTAGGTGTTATAAACGTTCACGCATCACTTTTACCAAAATATCGCGGTGCATCGCCTATCCATTATGCAATTCTTAATGGCGAGAAGAAAACGGGCGTTACTATAATGAAAACGGACGTTGGTATTGATACCGGTGATATGATATTGAAAAGAGAGCTTGAAATTAATGATGGCGAAACTTGTGGCGAACTTTTTGACCGTTTGTCTGTGGTAGGGGCTAATTGTCTTTTAGATGCTCTTCCTAGCATAATTAACGGTAGTGCAGAGTTTGTTAAACAAGATGATAATAGCGCTACTTATACTAAAATAATTAGAAAAGAAGACGCGCTTATTGATTGGAAGGATACTGCAGAAAATATTTATAATAAAATTCGTGCATTTAATCCTGCGCCTGTTGCATTTTGCTATCTTAACGAACTTCCGTTCAAGATTTATAAAGCAGAAGTCTGTGATTTGAGTGGTGAAGCGGGAAAGGTTTTGTGCTCAACCGATAAGTTGGTTATTGGCTGTGGGGAAAAATCGCTTTCTCTTTTAATCGTTCAAAAAGCAGGTGGAAACGCTATGAATATTTCCGACTTTTTAAGGGGTAACAAATTTACCGTGGGGGATAATTTTTCCTAATGGTTAACTATTTTTACGATTGCTACTCTATATTAAATAAAGTTTATAGCGAAAAAGCATTTATAAAACAAGCTATTAATTCTACTTTTATAGAAGAAAAGAATAGGGCGCTAATTGTAAAGACTTGTTATGGTGTATTAGATAAAGATATTGAATTATCATACTATCTAAACAAACTTGTTGATAAATCGCCAAAGCTTGCTATAAGAACTATTCTAAAAATTTCTATGTATGCCATTAAGTATTTGCAAAAAAAAGAGTATGCAGTTACTAAAAATGCAGTAGAACTCACAAAAAAACTTGGAAAAGGTGGGGCAAGTGGTTTCGTTAATGCTTTCCTTCGCAAGTTTATTAATAGTGAAATTCCTTTACCAAGCGACAAAAAAGAATATTTGTCAGTTAAATATTCATATCCGTTATTTGCTGTTGAAGAACTTATAAAATCTCACGGAATAGAAAGAACGGAAAAGATAATAAGCGCAGAAAATTGCAAATCTTGTCTTTGTTTTTATGGCGTAGATGGCGCTGAATATTTAACAAAACTTGGCTATGAATATGAAGAAACACCTTTCGAAAACGTTTATTTAGTTAATAATTTCGTTAGAAATATAGACTATGATAAAGGTGTATATACATATCAAGCACTTGGTTCGGTTGCCATTTGCGACACTATTGAGTCTTGTGATAAACTTTTAGATTGTTGCGCTGCACCTGGTGGAAAAAGCATTAGATTATCATATAAATGCGCTAGCGTTACTTCTTTAGACGTGCACGAACACAGAGTAAATTTAATAACTGATTATAAAAATAGAATGGGCAGGGAAAACGTGAGCGAAATGGTTGCCGATTCTAAAGTTTATAACGAAGAGTTTGGCGAATATTTTGATGCCGTGCTATGTGATGCGCCTTGTAGTGGAATAGGCGTTTTAAGAGATAATCCAGATATTGCGCTTAATAGAAGAAGAGAAGATGTTTTAGGGCTTAATAAAGAGCAACTTTCAATTCTTAAAAACGTTTCTCGCTACGTTAAAAAGGGTGGATATCTATATTATTCCACTTGTTCGATATTAGATAGTGAAAATATAGGCATTATCAAAGCGTTTATGTCTGACACAAACGATTTTGAAATATGTGAAATCAATAGTAAATTACAGCACGAAAACGTAATAGGAACAAACCTTTTCCTTCCTGACGTTTCAGGGGGATTAGGGTTTTACGTTGCCAAACTAAAAAGGATAAAATGAGTGAAAAAATTTGTCTGCTTGAATATGATTTAGAGCAGTTGAAAAATTTAATAGTTTCTATCGGCGAAAAAAGTTTTAGGGCAGGGCAAATTTTTAAGGCATTGCACCTTGGCTTAGATTTTTCTGAAATTACCGAACTAAAAAAGGACTTTCGTGAAAAATTAGAGCAAGAGTATATTGCTCAACCAGTTAAAATCATAAAATCGCTAAAATCGGTTGATGGAACGGAAAAGTTTTTGTTTGCACTAACTGACGGAAACGTTGTTGAAGGTGTGCTGATGAAATATAAGTACGGCTATACTCTTTGCGTTTCAACCCAAGTTGGTTGTAGAATGGGCTGTGCTTTTTGTGCGTCAGGATTACACGGATTGATTAGAAATTTAACGCCATCTGAAATTTTAGGCGAAGTTATCGCTGCTAATAGACATTTAGAAGGTGGACTTTCAGACAAAAGAAAGATTATTAATATCGTTATGATGGGTAGTGGCGAACCACTTGATAACTACGATAACGTGATCAAATTTTTAAGACTTGTTTCAAATGAAAATGGGATTAACGTTAGCCAAAGAAATATAAGTTTATCTACTTCTGGGTTGGTTAATAAAATGTTTGATTTGGCAAACGAAAACGTTCACGTTAATTTGACCGTTTCTCTTCACTCTCCGTTTGATGATGAAAGACAAAAAATTATGCCTGTTGCTAAAGCGTTTAAGATTAAGGAAATTTTGGATGCTTGCACAAATTATTTTGATAAAACGGGCAGAAGATATATATTTGAATACGTTTTAATTCAAGGCGACAACGACACTAAAAGACACGCAGACGAACTTATTAAATTGCTTAAAGGAAGACCTTGTCACGTTAATTTAATAAGACTTAACGAAGTAAAAGAAAATAAACTTAAAAGCACTACGGATAAAGATGCGTATAGATTTATGGGAATGCTTGAAAAAGGCGGACTTTCTGCAACTTTAAGGCGTAGGATGGGCGCAGATATAGATGGTGCTTGCGGTCAACTTCGCCAAAGATATATTGAAGAAAACGAAATTACAGGGAAATAATTTGAAAGGACAAGTTTATAAAGCTCATTCTAACAGCTATTACGTTATGAGTGATGGAAAACTTAATAAATGCGGTGCTAGGGGACTTCTTAAAATAAAGAGCGACGGGATTTGCGTTGGCGATTACGTTGAATTTGATAAAGGGGTTATAACTAATATTTATCCTAGGAAAAATCGGTTTATACGCCCAAGTGTAAGCAATATTGACGTTATTGTCGCGGTGATTTCGCCAGAGCCAAAACCTGATTTGTTGCTTGTTGATAAATTGCTTATTAGCGCAGAGAAAGAAAACGTGGATAGAGTTGTAGTTGTTAATAAGACAGACGTTAACGATAATCTTATCGACGATATAAAAAACGAATATAAAAATTTGTCGCTTGACGTTTTATGCGTTTCTGCAAAAACAGGCGAAGGAATAGAAGAGTTAAAGAAGAGAATTGAAAATAAAGTTGCAGTTCTGGCGGGGCAAAGTGCCGTTGGAAAAACTTCTATAATTAATTCGATATTCGGTTTGGAATTAAAGACGGGAGAACTTAGCGAAAAAATTTTAAGAGGGAAACACACCACTACAAGATCGGAAATTTTTGAATATAGCGACTATAAAATTATCGATTCGCCCGGTTTTGCGGTAATAGAGGCAGACGTTAGTTTAGACGTGTTGCCAGAGTGTTATCCAGAATATTTTGAGGTTTCTTGTGGTTGTAAATTTAGGGGTTGTAGCCACGTTAACGAACCCGATTGTAAAGTAAAAGAAATGGTTAATAAAGGTGTTTTTTCATCTAACAGATACAAAAGATACCTTGAAATATACGAAGAAATATCAAAAAGGAGAGATTAATATGAAACAAATTAAAATTGCGCCGTCAATTTTATCGGCAGATTTTTCTAGAGTTGGCGAAGAAATTAAGGCTATATCAGAAGCAGGAGCAGACGTTATGCACCTTGACGTTATGGATGGTAGTTTTGTTAAAAACATTTCTTTTGGTCCTAAATTTATAAAGGAATCAAGACCATACACAACAAAAACTTTTGATGCACACTTAA
>JAZRMS010000198.1:0-2812 GCA_045647825.1 Christensenellaceae bacterium | reverse complement strand
GGCTTGCCGTTAAAGAAATCAAACTCAATATACAACGTTGTTGCTACCTTGTGTAAAGGCAAGGTTTTAGGGTTTACGGTAAAGCAAAGCCTATCTTCAAACGGCGAACTTTTAGATGGAAGGTATTTTTCTCAGTTTGATTGTCAAGATTATATAGAATTTTTTGGCGAAAAGGTTGCTTTTGGCAAAAGCCTTGTTTTTGAAGATGAAATAAGAGAAGATTTTTCAGTTAGTGCAGAAATAGGTGCTGACTTATTTATGCCTATATCCCCTTCAACAAACAGCGCTCTTAACGGGGCAAAGATTATAGTAAATCCATCTGCCTTTGCTTACACGGTGGGAAAAGAAGAGTTTGTTCAAAGCACCATTTTAACGCAGTCTGCAAAATTAGCGTGTGGATACGTTCTTGCAAACGCAGGGAAAGGTGAATCTACGACAGATATGGTTTTTGGTGCGCCAAACTTTATTTGCGAAAACGGATATTTG
The DNA here is from genome assembly GCA_045647825.1 of Christensenellaceae bacterium. GTDB lineage: Bacteria > Bacillota > Clostridia > Christensenellales > Borkfalkiaceae > UBA1259. The sequence goes on along the minus strand of JAZRMS010000198.1, from coordinate 2,326 downwards.
TTGGCAAAGGGAAAAGCGCTAGATAACAATATAATATATAGCGAAATTGACATAGACTTTTTGTCAAACGAACGCAAAAAAACTTTTGGTGCAATAAAAACGGATAATTGCGCGATAAAATTCCACGTTGAAGAAAAAGATGGAGAACTAACAAGGAAATATCAAAAAACACCTTTTGTTCCTACTGAAGAAGAATTGTTGGGCAAGAGAGCGCAAACAATATTAGATATTCAGTCTGAAGGATTAAAAAAGAGAATAGAGCACGCCCACGCTGGTAGTGCCGTGCTTGGGCTTTCAGGCGGGCTAGATTCAACGCTTGCAATTTTAGTTGCAGTTACTGCAATGAAAAAACTAGGAAGACCAACTAAAGACGTTGTTGCAGTAACTATGCCGTGTTTTGGAACGACTTCTAGAACTTTCTTGAACACTATAAAGCTTGCAAAAGCGCTAAACGTTACTTTGAAAAAGGTTGATATAACCAAGGCTGTGGAAAGACACCTTAAAGACATAAAACACCAAGACGGGGTGTTTGACGTTACTTTTGAAAATGCGCAAGCGAGAGAAAGAACGCAAGTTTTAATGGATTTAGCGAACATGAATAACGGCTTGGTTGTTGGAACGGGTGACCTTTCAGAAGTGGCGCTTGGTTGGGCAACTTATAACGGCGACCATATGAGTATGTACGGCGTAAACTGCACCGTTCCAAAAACTTTGGTTAGACACGTTGTAGAAGCTTTTGCAGAAAAGAGCAAGGGAAAACTAAAGGCCGTGCTAAAAGATATTTTAGATACACCAGTTAGTCCAGAGTTATTGCCTGTGGAAAACGACGCAATCACTCAAAAAACAGAAGATATCGTTGGACCATATATTTTGCACGATTTCTTTTTGTATAATATGATAAGGCGTGGCTTTTCGCCCAAAAAACTTTATTACGTTGCTGTAAATACTTTTAAGGGCGATTTTTCAGAGCAAACCATATTAAAATGGCTAAAGATTTTCGTTAGAAGATTTTTTATTCAGCAGTTTAAACGCTCTTGCGTGCCAGACGGGGTAAAGGTTGGAACTGTTGGCCTTTCACCAAGGGGTGACTGGTTTATGCCTTCCGACGCAGTTTCTCTTCTTTGGCAAAAGGAATTAGAAGAGCTATAATAACATAATATATATAGATGATTTTCACGGCTAAAACGCCGTGAAACTTTTTTTAATTTTTTTTAATTTTTTTAGAAAAAACCCTTGACAAAAGAAAATCTATCGTTTATAATAATGATAATCATTACTGATAACGCTTTCAAGGAGGTGAAAAAATGAGATATTCAAGACAGCGTGAAATTATAGCCGATATAATAAAGGGCAGGAAAGATCATCCTACTGCAGATATGATATATGGTAGCGCAAGGGAAATAGAGCCAAACATAAGCCTAGGCACGGTGTATAGAAATCTCAAACTTCTTGCAGACGAAGGTGTGATTATAACGCTAGAAACCGAAGACAAGAGATTGCATTATGATGGTGACACTTCAAGGCATTCGCATTTTATATGTAACGAGTGTGGCAAAATAATAGATTTGTTTAAGCCAAGTGAAACGCCAAGTGAAATAAAAGAATCGGGGCTAAAGGTTACGGGCGAAAAATGTGTGTATTACGGATATTGTGAAGAGTGCAATAAAACCGTTATATAAATAAAAATAAAAAAATATTGAAAAGGGTTAAACCTAAAAAGGAGAATTTAATTATGAAAAAGTTTGTATGTTCAGTATGCGGTTACGTTCACGAAGGAGATGCAGCACCAGAAAGATGCCCATTATGCAACGCACCAGCAAGCAAATTTAAAGAACAAGCAGCAGACCGCGAATGGGCTGCAGAACACGTTGTAGGTGTTGCTAAAGGGGTTGATCCAGAAATTATCGAAGGATTGAGAATGAACTTTAACGGCGAATGCACCGAAGTTGGAATGTATCTTGCAATGGCAAGAGTAGCGCATAGAGAAGGCTATCCAGAAATCGGTCTTTACTATGAAAAGGCAGCTTGGGAAGAAGCAGAACACGCAGCAAAATTTGCAGAACTTTTGGGTGAAGTTGTAACTGATTCTACCAAGAAGAACCTTGAACTTCGTGTAGATGCAGAAAACGGCGCAACTGCTGGCAAGTTTGAACTTGCAAAGAAAGCAAAAGCATTAAATTTAGATGCTATCCACGATACCGTTCACGAAATGGCTCGCGACGAAGCTCGCCACGGAAAAGCATTTGAAGGTCTTTTGAAGAGATATTTCAAATAATTAGATGTTTTGGAGGGTTAAACGTAAAGTTTTAACGCCTTACATAAATTT
>JAZRMS010000197.1:0-1610 GCA_045647825.1 Christensenellaceae bacterium | reverse complement strand
AGAGCGGTTACCAATTTACCCATTATGTTTTCGCCCTCGTTAAAGCCAAACTCTGTGCCAAGACCAACTCTTACCGCAGGAGCAATTTGAACGGAAACTTCTATATCGGGGTTACCGATTGCTTTCCAAACCTGGTCAGCGTCGTCTCTAATAGTTATTGCACCGGTAGGACAAACTGCTGCACACTGTCCGCACCCAACACATGGTGAATTGCTTATATCTCCGTCAAACGCTGTTGAAATTTTCATCTTTGAGCCACGATAAGCATAATCTATTGCGCCAACCGATTGAATTTCGTTACACATTCTAACGCATTTTCCGCAAAGTATACATTTGCTGGGATTTCTTATTATACAGTTTGAAGAACTGTCTGGACAATCGTTTGAAACGTTGTTTGGAAATCTTATACCTTCAATATTGAACTTATATGCAAACTCTTGTAATTTACATTTTCCACTCATATGGCATATAGTACAATCTCTGCAATGATTTGCAAGAAGAAGTTCTAATATCATTTTTCTATACTTACGGAGTTTTGCAGTGTTGGTTTTTATAACCATTCCGTCACGAGGCTTGCAAGAGCACGATGCGTCTAATCTTCCACGTTCATCCTCAAACATACACATTCTGCATGCGCCGTAAATAGAGAGGTCGGGGTCGTAACAGAAAGCCGGAATTTCGATGCCTGCTTTTCTTGCAAGTTCCAAAACGTTTTTCTCGCCTTCTATTTTAACTTTTATACCGTCGATAATCATATATTCACTCATTATCTTAAACCTCCTTAATAGCCTTGAATGCACAGTTAGAAATACATGCTCCGCACTTAATACAGAGTTTTTGGTCTATCGTGAACGGCTTTTTAATTTCGCCCTTGATAGCGTTAACTGGGCAATTTCTTGCGCACTTAGAACAACCTTTACAGAGTGTTTCATCTATAACGATAGTCTTTAACTTTTGACAAGCGCCTGCTGGACATTTCTTATCGTAAATGTGCGCTTTATATTCGTCTTCAAAGTATTTGATGGTAGAAAGAACGGGGCCAGCGGCAGTTTTTCCAAGACCACATAGTGCAGTTTTAGAAATTGTCTCTCCAAGTTCTTTCAAAAGTTCTATATCTCCGTCCTCACCCTTTCCGTCAACTATACGATTAAGGATTTCAAGCATGCGTTTAGTTCCCTCTCTACAAGGCACGCACTTGCCACAACTTTCTTTTTGGGTAAAGTCCATAAAGAATCTTGCGACCTCTACCATGCAAGTCTTTTCATCCATTACCACAAGACCGCCAGAGCCGATTATTGCGCCAACTTTTGAGAGCGAATCAAAGTCTAATGGTAAATCAAAGTGTTCTTCGGTTAAGCATCCGCCAGACGGACCACCTATTTGAACGGCTTTAAACTTTCCGCCGTCTCTAACTCCGCCACCGATATCAAATATAACCTCACGAAGAGTTGTTCCCATTGGAACTTCTATTAAACCTGCATTTTGAATATTTCCTGTAAGAGCAAAGGTTTTAGTTCCTGAACTGTTTTCCGTTCCTATCTTCTTAAACCATTCCGAACCCTTGTTTATGATGGTAGAAATATTTGCATAGGTTTCAACGTTGTTTAAAA
>JAZRMS010000196.1:0-6345 GCA_045647825.1 Christensenellaceae bacterium | reverse complement strand
TCACTTTTAGCCACAAGGCTAAAAATATAACTTAAATCTTAAATTTTTGTAGATAAGAAAAGCACACTACGTTTCACTTTTAGTGAAGTATAGTGTGCTATACTTTTTTTATGGGCTAACAATCTCTATGGGACACGCCCTTTATTCCAAGCGCTTTCACTTTTTAAAATCAACACGCACGTTTATAAACTCTAACTGCAAGCGCAGTCATATCGTCCTTTTTTTCGCCACTATTAATCTCGATAGCGCGCGATAGCAGTCCGTCTGCAAGAGTTTGTGGGTTTTTTGCGGGAACAGAGCGAAGGTAGTCTATAATTTCACTAGAAGAGCCGAACGCATCTGAAATTCCGTCCGTAATTAAAACTACAACGTCGCCATCGCAGAGTGTCGTGTTGCAAACGGATGGTTTAAGTTCATCTAAAATACCTAGTGGCAGAGTGTTTGATTCGACTATCTTAACGCCGTTATCCCCAACAATAAAGCCGTATGGTGCGCCGTACTTTATAAAATCTGCCGTGCAATTTTTTAAATCAATAACCGAAACGTCAAGAGCAGTAAAAGTGTCTTCGCTGTTTATTGCTAAAAGTTTGTTAACGGTGTTAAGTATTAGAGAACTAGAAAGACCAGCCTTATAAAAACTTTCAATCAGGGAAAGGGATGCAGAAGAAACGGCCTCTGCTTTTTTACCGCTACCCATTCCGTCAGATAAAGCAAGCAAAAATCTATCATCTGCAATTCTAGATATTGCGTGAGTGTCGCCACTAATGGTAGAGCCGTCTTTTTTAGCGCTTGCAATGCCAAAAACTGCGTCGTAATCAGCAGCTTTTTTGAACGAAAGATAGCACTTGCCGTCAGTAATTTCCACTCTTTCAAACAAAATCATTTGAAAGCCCAAAGTTTTAGAAATAATTTGTGTTATTTTTTCAATAGAAAATTTTTGCATAACTACTATTAAACCAACGCTAACTCTATCTTCTTCGCCGTAAATAAGCAGTTCGTTTATTGAAAAGCCGTTTTGAAATAAGTTTTCAGAAAGTGCTCTTTCCGTGCGATTTTGGAATTTTAATAAACTTCCCGATTCAAGTGCAAGCCCCCTTAAAATTTGCGAAATACCAAGCGCTTCTGAAGCCAAAAGGTTTCGCCCCGTTTTAACGTTGTCTTTTTCCAAAGAAAATGCGCGAAAGTCGGCAAGTTGCTTGTTTATGGTGAAAATAATATTGTTTGGGCGCAAACAAATACAAGACATATCCTTTGGCAGGTCAATAAGGTTAACCTTTCCTTTTGCAAACCCTATATCTAAAAGTTTTCCTATAGAGTGTTCTATTTTAGGCTTGTTAGAATAACATCTTGCAAAAAACTCACACTCTCTGCAAGCGCTTTCAACTATTTGACCTTGCATAGTTTTTTTTGCTGTATCGGGGGAAAGGTCAAAGTTGTTGAACGAAGTAAAAGCCGTTGCCATTTCAGTAAACACGCTAGATAAATCGTATAATCTACCTGAAAGCATAAGCCTACTTCTATTTATAGTTTGTCTAACCAAATGTTTTTCTCTAAAAGAATAAAGTTTCTCTTTTAAGGCTTTAAGTGGTTTGGAAGGCAAGGTGCAGAAAAAAGTTATTCCAAACACTAAAGATAAAAATTCAGCCGTAGAGTATACCGAATAAATTGAGAAAACTAGTTGAATAACGTAGTCGGCAAGCAAAATTGAAAGAGCAGAAAGATATCTAGAAATAGGCATAAGACTCTCTACCGTTACCGCCCAAACAAGAAGTATCGAAACAAAGGAAATATCGTTTTGGTAAATTGCAAGGCTAATTCCTAGAACGGATGATATCAGCGTTGTAGTGCCTGACTTAAATAAATAACAGCAAATTAAAATAATAACGACTGAAACGGCTCGCCAAACTAGTGGTGAAAGAAGGTTGCACACACCTACACCTATTAGTGAAACGGTTATAGCGATACTTAAAAACTCTTCAAATCCAAGCTTAAACTTTAACCCCTTTTCGTGAATAGCAAAAAATGCTAATATGCAAAAAAAGGATAGAACGGAAGTTAAAATTGCAGTTAAAATGCGCTTATCTATTGCAATTTGAGTTTGCGTGTCGCCAAGAAAAACAAAACCTAGCAAAGAAATAAGAACGAAAGCGCACGCTTGCAATCTAAAAGGTTGGTTAAACCGTTTATAAACAAGGCTTACTAGCGTGATGAAAAAAGTTGAAATAGCAACTGATCCTAATAGACCAGGGCAACCTAAAATCAAAAAACAAGAAACTAGCAAAATAGAGCAAAAAAAAGGAGATGCACCTATACAAACAGAGGCGGTAAACGGCGCAATGGAATATATTGACGGAGTTTTTTCAATGCAAGATAAAAGCAAAAAACAACAAAGAAACAAAAGATACTTTAATACTTGAGAATAGTCAAAATAATTACGCAAACTTTTCAAAATTTTTCTCCTTGATATTGACTTGAAAGCGGTTTTAAGTATATAATAAAGAAGCAAATATATTTTGCAATTTTTTAAGTTAAATTATCAAAAAATAAGGGTTAAGACATTTTAATAGTGGCTATTAAAAAATCTTTTGCAAAAAAACTTGTTTTAACTTTTAGTAGGTTGTAAAATATAATAAAAACGCTGGAGAAAGAAGTATGATAAAAGTTGGTATTGTAGGATACGGAAATTTAGGCAGAGGGGTTTGCCTTGCAGTTGAAAAAGCAAACGATTTAGAGTGCGTGGGAATATTTACTAGAAGAGATCCGTTAGCCGTTAAACCCGCAGTAGATTATCCTGTTTATAAAACGGAAGAATTGGAAAAATTCAAGGGGAAAATAGACGTTTTGTTGCTTTGTGGCGGTAGCGCAACAGACCTTCCACAAAACACGGCAAAACTACTTAAAGATTTTAACACGGTAGACTCGTTTGACACGCACGCTAAAATTCCAGAATACTATGAAAAATTAGAAAAGGTTGCAAAAGAAAACGGCACTCTTTCTGCAATCAGTATAGGTTGGGATCCAGGTGTGTTCTCTATTGCAAGAATGCTTTTCGGCGCAGTATTGCCAGATGGAAAGGACTATACTTTCTGGGGAAAAGGCGTTTCTCAAGGTCATAGCGACGCAATAAGAAGAATAAGTGGTGTTAAAAACGCTATTCAGTATACTATCCCTAAAGACCAAGCGCTAAAAGAAGTAAGAAGTGGCGCTAACCCCGACTTAACTACTAGAGAAAAGCATTTTAGAGAGTGCTTTGTTGCAATAGAAGAAGGCGCAGATAAAGAGAGAATAGAAAAAGAAATTAAAGAGATGCCAAACTATTTTGCAGATTACGATACCGAAGTTAACTTTGTCAGCGAAGAAGAAGTAAAGAAAATGCAACAAAAGTTGTCGCACGGTGGTTTTGTTATAAGATCAGGAAACACTACCGAAGAAAACGCAGAACTCTTGGAGTTATCGCTAAAACTAGATTCAAACCCAGAATTTACGGGAAGCGTTTTGACTGCTTATGGAAGAGCAGTTGCAAGACTTTCTAAAGAGGGAAAGAGTGGCGTTGTCACCGTGTTTGACGTTCCTATAAAATACCTATCGCCAAAGAGTGAAGAAGAGTTAAGAGCAACGCTATTATAATGGTGAACTATGGCAAGAAGAAAGAGTAGAAGAAAAAGCAAAAAATTAAGCGCGCTATCCATAGTGCTAGTAATAGTGCTTGCGCTTGGATATTTCGTTTACACTAAATATATAAATAAACCGATAGAGGCAAAGGGTGCAATATCCTTTCATTTTATGACGCTTGGAAACGGTGCGTCTGGCGACTGTGTTTACATTAAGTCAGGGGATAACGACATATTAATTGACGGCGGTAGTGAGAAAAATAGTATAGACGATATCAAAGATTACGTTGATGATTACGTTACCGATAATAAATTTGAATACGTTATAATCACTCACGGAGATGAAGATCACCTTGCAGGCTACGCTAAAAAGGACGGAAGTTTGTTCGACCTGTTTGAGTGTGATATTATAATTGATTTTCCAAGAACAAGCAAAACTACGAATTTATATAACGACTATTTAAGTGAACGTGCAGACGAAGTGGAAAACGGCGCAACGCATTATACGGCTTTGCAATGTTATAATAATCAAGACGGCGCAAAAAGAGAATACGATTTGAGTGGTGACGGCAACGTTAAAATGCAAATCTTGTATAACTATTATTACGAAAATAATAGGGGCGGAAACGAAGAAAACGATTATTCCGTTTGCGTTCAGTTTGTTCACGGGGATAGAAAGTTTTTGTTTACGGGCGATCTTGAAAAGCAGGGCGAAAACTATTTGGTAGATTATAACAATCTATCTAAAGTCGTTTTGTATAAAGCAGGACATCACGGCTCTGCAACTTCTTCAAACGAAAAGTTGATGAGCGTTATAAAGCCTGAAATATGCGTTGTTACTTGTGCAGTAGGGGATAAACACGATTTCCCAAGGCAAGAGTTTATAAACAGAATTGCGCCGTATACGGATAAAGTTTACGTTACTACTATGGCAAACGAAAATTATACGGGTGGTTTAGATTATACTGACTTTAACGGCGATATAGTGGTTGTTTCGGATGAGGAAAATGGGGTTACCGTAACTTGCTCTAACAACCAAACGCTACTAAAAGACACACAATGGTTTTTGGAAAATAGAGAATTGCCACCATCTTGGAAAAATTAGGAATAAAAAATTTCGTTTTTTGCATACTACGAAAAAAAGGGAGGTAGCTATGCAAGATACAGGAATAGTAAGAAGAATTGATGAACTAGGAAGGGTCGTTATTCCCAAAGAATTGCGCAGAACTTTGCGTATGAGGGAGGGCGACCCTTTAGAAATTTATACGGATAATGAGAGATTAATATTCAAAAAGTATTCGCCTATTGCATCAATAAACACACACGCAAGCGCAGTTGCAGAAGGGATTAGAGAGTTTACTAACAAAACTTGTCTAATAACGGATAACGATTGTGTTATTTACGTTTCAGGTGGTAATAGAAAAGAAGACGTTGGAAAAACGATATCGGTTGAACTAGAAAAGGTTATGAAAAACAGAAAAAGCCTTTTATGTAATAAAAAAATGGGAAAAGTGGTAAAAATTATAAAAGGTGAAGAAACTCTTGCAAATAGTCAAGCCGTCGTTCCCATAGTTTCGCAAGGCGACTGCTATGGCTCAGTTGTGGTTTTAGCAAAAGACGGTGTGGAAATTTCAGAGCAAGAGTTAAAGATGGCAGAACTTGGCGCAAGTTTTTTATCGCGTCAATTTGATTAAAGCGGATATTCCGCTACATATGAAAGGGCTTTTAAAAAACAAATCGTTTGGTGGCGCATGCACGCTTGGACTTGGTGCTCTTGTCGCCAAACTTTTGGGTGCAGTTTATAGAATACCACTAACAAATTTAATAGGTGCATACGGATTAGGGTTATACCAAATGGTTTTTCCCGTTTACACGCTTCTACTAGACTTTTCAGGGTCAGCCGTTCCTAGCGCAATTTCTAAAATAATTTCTTCTTTTAATGGACAAGATAAAGAAATTAGAGCAAATGAATATTTAATTTCGGCACTAAAACTATTGCTCATTTTCGGTGGGGTCTGCTCAATTTTTATGGCAATTTTCTCTCTTCCTATTTCAAGTGCGCAAGGTGATAGAAGTGCTAAAAGCGCATATTTGTTTTTAGCGCCTGCAATAGTTTTCGTTTCTATAATATGCTGTTTTAGGGGATACTTCCAAGGACTTATGGAAATGAAACCGACTGCAATTTCTCAAGTGATAGAGCAAGCGCTTAAAATGTTGGTTGGTCTCGTTGCGGTAAGGTTATTAATGCCAAACGTTATAAAAGCCGTTGCGGGCGCAACTTTTGCTATAACTTTTTCAGAGGCAGTTTCTGCCCTGTGGTTATATATAAAGTACACTAAACGAAAGAAAAAACTAAATCTAAAATTTCCGTTAAGCAAGGATAAATCTTTTTTGAGAACAAAAACGCTAATAAAAACTGCAATCCCTATAACAATAATAGGAATAGCAATGCCCCTTTCACACGTTATTGATAGTTTTTTAATAGTCAATTTGTTGAGTGAATACACAAAAAACGCCACATCGTTATACGGAATATCTTCTGGTTCGGTGCATACGATAATAAATTTACCCGTTGCACTTTGCTATGGTTTTGCAACGGTTGCAATCCCAGAAATATCGGCAAAAAGAAGTCAAAGGGAAAAGATGGAAGTTGGGAAAAAGGCAATTTTAACAACCCTTATAGTGTCGTTGCCCTTTGTGTTAGGATGTATAACTTTTGCGCCCTTTATAATAA
>JAZRMS010000195.1:0-11814 GCA_045647825.1 Christensenellaceae bacterium | reverse complement strand
CTGACAATGCAGAAGTTGCAGTAAAAGAAACAGCAAAGGTAGAAACGGGTGAAGTTAAAGCGGCAGCAAAAGTAGCAGTTGCTGGTCAAGTTAGCCCAGTCGTTGTTGCTGAAACTGCAAATAACGGCGCAACCAAAGTAGAGGTTGCCGTTAAAGAAACAGCAAAAGTAGAAACGGTTGAAGTTAAGGCTGCTGCAAAAGTAGAAGTTGCCGGCGCAGTAAGTTCAGTCGTTGTTGCAGAAACTGCAATTAGCGAAGAAGATAAGGTTGAAGTTGAAGTTAAAAATACTGCAGACGTTAAGAACGTTGATTTAAAAGCAAAAACCGATCTTTCTATTCAAGGCGTTGTTTCTAACATGGTTGTTAGCGAACAAGCAAACGGAACAACGGTTGAAGTTAAGGGTGAACACGCAACTGCTGGTCGTGTAGTTATTGACGCAGAAGTAACCGTAGACGCAGATCAAAACACCTTGCAAAACGTTGTTGTTTCAACTCAAGCAATGGAAAAGGTTGAAGGTCTTGAAGAAGTTGAAGTAGAAACTCAAGACGACGTTACCGAATTAGTTAAAGCACATACCTACGTTGCATCTGCTAAAGTAGACGCAACTTGCGTTAGCGAAGGTAGTGTTACTTATGAATGCTCTGAATGTGGTGATTCTTATTCAATGAGCGTTCCTAAAAAGCCACATAAACTTGGCGAGTTTAAGTCGTTAAACGACGCTACTTGTACTGAAGACGGACATAAAAATCAAAAGTGCGTAAATTGTGATTATGAAACTGAACCTGTTCTTGACGAAGATTCAAAGCTCGGTCACGATTGGGGTGAATATATTTCAAACGAAGATGCAACTTGTCTTGCAGACGGAACTAAAACCAAAACTTGCGCAAGATGTAACGACACGCAAACGGTAACGGACGAAGGTTCAAAACTTCCACATAGCTTTACCGATTACGTTTATAATAACGACGCAACTTGTACAGCAGATGGGACTGAAACAGCATTGTGCGACACCGTTGGTTGTCTTGCAAGCGATACTAGAATTAAAGCAGGAACAAAACTTCCACACACCTTTAATGAAAGTGCATACGTATCTGATAACAACGCAACGTGTTTGGAAGATGGAACAAAGACTGCAAAGTGCGCTAACTGTGATGCAACCGACACCAAGGCTGACGTTGATACCAAGTTAGGTCACAAATTTACTACTTACCTTTCAAACAACGATGCAACCTGCATTAAGAATGCAACCGAAACGGCAACTTGCGATCGCGCTAATTGTAACGAAAAGGATACTAGAGATATTCCTAATAGCAAGGCTCAACACAAGTATACAAACTATATATCTAATAAAAACGGAACGTGTACTGAAAACGGCACGGAAACTGCAACGTGTGATACCGAAGGTTGTTATGAAACTCATACGAGAACTCAAGAAAACTCAAAGAAACCACACAGCTTTACTAATTACATTCCTAATGGTGACGGCACGGAAACTGCAAAATGCGACAACTGTGATGCTACTGATAAGAGAGATATTCCAAACCACACTTGTACGTTTGCAAATTACGTTTCAAACAACGACGCAGATTGTGAAAACAATGCAACCGAAACGGGCCGTTGTACGTATAACGGCTGTGTTAGAACTCATACAAGAGAAATTCCTAATTCAAAGTTAGGACACAGCTTTACTAATTACGTTTCTAATGGTGACGCAACTTGTCTTGCAGATGGAACAAAGACTGCAAAGTGCGATAGATGTAATGCAACGGATAGCAAGGCAGACACCGGTTCAAAACTAGATCATAAGTATACTACTTACGTTTACAATAACGATGCAACCTGCACCGAAGACGGAACGGAAACTGCAACTTGCGATACCGTTGGTTGTAACGAAAAGCATACTAAAACAAAAGCAAACACTAAAACAGAACACAGCTTTACAAACTACGTTTCAAATAATGATGCAACTTGTTTGGAAGATGGAACAAAGACTGCAAAGTGTGATAATTGTGATGCAACGGATACAAAAACTGACGCTAACACCAAGTTAGAACATAGCTTTACTAACTATGTGCTTAATGCAGACGGCACTACCGAAACTGCAAAGTGCGACAACAAGGGCTGTAACGAAACTCATACAAGAAACGCTAAGGCGCACGAACACGTGTTTGGAACTTACGTTTACAATGAAGACGCAACTTATTTTGAAGATGGAACAAAGACTGCAAAATGTACGGTTGCAGGTTGTTTGGAAACTAAAACCGTTATAGCAGAAGGCACGGCGCTTGATTTCTCTTCAAAGAGTTTGTATAACGTTTTGTGCTTGGTGGTAGGCGACGGAACTTATAGTATCAACGTTAAGGAAGGAAGTTCAATCCTTGCTTTCGTTGACTGGAATATTGAAGACGAATACAATCCAGATAGCTTGAATTATATTGAACTTTCCGTTTTGAGCGCGGCACTAAAAATAGTTGACGGCGAACCAACCGGAACGTTTAAGATTTCTGTTGACGTTTACACCTATGATTTTGATGGTGCTGGTTCAATGACAGACGTTGACTTGGAAAAAATTAAAGAAGATGCAAGATATTATAGCAATACTTTAGTTAAGGTTTACGTTGGAAATGGCGAACTTATTTTTGATGAAGAAACTAAAACAAGTGAAGAATATGGCAATGGCGATAGCTTTGGCGTAACCAAGTTTGACGGTCTTGACTACATAATAGAAAAAGCAACTCAAGGTATGATTTCTGTTGAAACCCTTTCAACCTTGAAAGATTTGTATAATATCGTTAGAGTAGCTGGTGAAAATTACGCTCCTTTCTTTGAAGCAATTAAAGATGCTCAAGAAGGAAAAGAAAGCATAACAATAGGCGACGTGTTAGCGTTGTTCGTTGAACACACCACGTCTACCGAAGAAACTGAAAATGGTATTAAATATACTTTTGATACTGATGGCTTAACTGAAATTGCAGATAAGTTTGCAAACGAAAAGATCGTTGATTTAATTGAAAGCGGTTTAGGTGAAGGTGCGGTTAGTGAGTTTGTTAAAGAACTTAAGAAATTGCCTGATTACACCATAGAAGAAATTGCAACTTCTGCAATCGAAATTGCCCAAACTTATAATTTAGACGTTGAGTATACTTATGAACTCATAGAAAACATTATATATAAGTTTACTGCTCAACAACTTGATATTGAAGAACTTATCAAGAGCAGTTATGAATTAAGCATTTTGGATATCGTATTCGATTCTATGAATCCTGAAATGAAAGAAGAAATGCAAATTGCAACTAAAGAAGATTTAAGTGCAATGATTTCTGGTGCTATTGATCAATACGTTTCTATGCTTGATATGACTATCGATCAACTAGCTGGTATGCTTTTAGCAAACATGCCACAATCTGGTCCTCAAGGCGGAATGGGCGAACCCCCAATTCCTAATCCAAATCCAGAACCAATTATGGAAGGTATGGAACAAGGTGGTGAGCAACAAGGTGGGGCGCAACAAATGCCACCTTTGAGTGAAATGATAAAGGGTATGCTTGCTCAAGTAGATCAAATGATAACCATTAGCGTTACCGTTGATGAAGAAGGTGCGTTAGTTGAAATGGCTGCAGACCTTGGCGGAATGCTTAACGTTGCTTATACTGAAGGACAATATACACTCATTGTAAACGCAGTTATTCCATCAGAAGAAGGTCAAATGCCTTGCCAAGCAGTTATCAACTATATCGTTGAAGAAGGCAAAGTCGTTGCAACTATTTTTGCCTTGGCAGAAGATCAAATGGTTGAAATGTATTCTGCAACCTTTGCTTATACCGAAGAAAACGGATTTAACGCAATAATCGATATGGCAGACCAAATTATGGCAGAGCTTATCGCTCAACTTGAAAAGGACGAAGAAAACACTATATTCAATGGTTCATTTGAAGGTTTTGGATATAAGTTTGACGTTGATGCAGATAAGTTAACGGGCACAGCAAGCGCTATTTTAAGTCAACTTATTGAACAACCAAATGAAGACGGTCAAGTAGAACAAGCTTATGCAGAAATGTTCAAGGTTGATTTGGTTACCGAAGAAGATGGAACAATTGTTGCAGTTGTTTATATGGCTGAAAACGAAATGGCAAGAGTAAACCTTGCGCTTGATAAAGAATATGATTTCCAAACTGTAATTGCTTTGAATTCACCAGATATGCCTTTAACCATTAACGTTACCGTTGATAGTGAAGACGGCGTATGTTTGCTTTCTGCTGTTGGACTAATAATGGCTGGCACGGAAAACGAAATGGAAATGTTTAGAGCAACGTTTGAATTTACCGAACTAGAAGAAGGAAAGGACAAACTTGTTAGAATAGACGGATATATCGAAATGATGCCTATGGACGGATCTTCTAGTGAAATGCAAGTTCTTTTAGACGGTGTTGTTGAAGTGTTGTATGATTACAACGAAAACGACCAACTTGAATCAATCACCTTTGACGTTGCAATAGATAAAATCCCTGCTGGATTTGGTATGGGTGCTGTTGCGGATAGACCTTCTGGTGGAAATTCTAACGAAGAACAACCGCCTAGACAACCAAAACAATCTATCATCTATACTCAAATGTATATGGAAGTTGTAGTTGATATAGCAAACGATAAAGTTCTTGATGAAGAAGAGTTTGAAGATACACTTGACAAACTTGATAAAGTTAGAGGTTTTGAGTTTGAAAAGGTGGAAATCAATTACAGTAGTGACAAATATTTGCCAACTTTGTATATCATTAAAGTTGACTACGTTGAAACTGAAAATGAAGAATATTTTGTCATTACTAAAACAACTAACGATGGCATTAAGGCTGACGTGTTTACTGCGACCATTCCAGCAAAGGATGGCTTGCCTATAGCGGGAACTCTTTCTGCAGAAGAAGTTTGTATAAACTGGGTAAGCCTATACTTGGATTTCGGCGTGGTAGACGGTGTTTGTTACACGGAAATTGCTGGCATGCAAAAAGAAGAGCCATATAGTGTGACCACAGATCTTTATGTTGACGTTTTATATAACTACGAGACAGGCGCAACCGAACTTTCTAGAGATGAAGTTCACGAATATGAATATGCTAGTGAGGGTGATTGTGGAAAAGGATACGTAACGATAATCAAAACTTGTAAAAAATGTCATAAAGTTGACAGAGAAGAAGTATATGGTTGTTATCGTTTAGTTAAAGAAACTAAAACCATAACCACTCAATGTGGAACGTTTAAGGTTAGCAAAGAAGAATGTATTATTTGCGGAAGCATTGAGATTAGAGAAGATCGTTTAAATAAATGTAACCTTTTATATTTAGAAGATGCAAGTGGCAATATAAGCAAAGAAGAGTTGGAAAGCGCTGGAATAGTTGTAAACGGAACTTTCGTGAACGCATACGTTGAAGTTTTCAGATGTGACGTTTGTGGAATTATGAAATATTATTATAAATACAACACCAACGAAAACGGCGTTTGCTTTTCTTATACTAAAATCGTTTATGAATACGACGGAATAGAAGGTTATTACGACGCACAAAAAATAGAGTATAGCTACGTAGTTAACGCATGTTATTCTCACTCATCAAATGATTATTATTGGGATGAAAACAGCTCTCTAATTTCTTCTTACGTTGCTCAATGCCTTGGTGCAGATTTCATTAGCGAATATTTTGAAAACGTTGGATCAGAAAGCTACCTATTAGAATATAAGTGTTCACAATGTGGCGAAGTAAGTTCACGTGAAATCTATATGGTTGATGGACTAACCAGAGAAAGATTTGAATTGCGTTTATATTATATTGATGGAATATTTAATTCATTTAAGGTACATGATACAACTCTTGCTAAATATGCTCTTGATCTAGTAGATAAATATTATCCACCACAAACCTTACCGTTTGACTTACAATTGGTAAACGGTGCGCAAATTGAGTTGTATGGAAATACTAATAAAGAAATCACAAGCGCAAACGTTTATGTTTACTTCTCTAATGGCAATAGATTTGAATTGAACTATTCTATTGAAGACGTGGACGTGGTTACAACTAGATATTATGATTATAATAACTGTTTTGAAACAGGGGAATATTATATAGACGGCGACCTAAAAGGTAATCACGAAAATGAAAGCCATTCGTGGACTGAATATGATATGCCAACGGGAAGTTGCTGTGAAGATGGCACTGAACACGTTAGCAAGTGTTCTGTTTGTGGCAAAGATGCTAAAGAAGGATATGAAGGCGACCAAACGGATAAAAACTACCACTGTAATTATGATGTTTATTACTATAGTGAATTAAGGGATGCAAAAGCAATAACAGAAAGCTTTATCGACGTTAGTGGTTACGTTACTGGAAGAATTTGCTCAAATTGTCAAAAAATTCACGACTGCGAAATCGGACTTTATGAGGATTGGGTTTTAAATAGCGACGTTTATATCTATGCATCTCAACTTCGTTTTGATTTGAACGGATATAATATCGATCTTAACGGACACAACCTAATTCTTTATTCAATCGGTGGCAGACAAATTATCTTAACCAGCACTTATGGTGTTAGAAACGAAAACATGGAAGAAACCGAACAACCACCTATCGTTAGCGATAGTTTTGGCGGTGGAAACCTTGTAATGTTTACTTATCACGCAGAAATGGGTTGGCAAGAAGATAGTATTTTAATTTCTTTCGTTGAGTTTGAAGAAATGCCAAGAATGTTTGACGCTTCTGATAGAAATACTATCATGCAAGATTATTACGAAACGTATGGCGAAGAACTCCGTGGATTTAATCCTGTGTTTAGTATTCCTACTGGTCACCCAGACAAAGAATAATCAATAAAACAAAAATATCCTTTGGGGAAACCTAAAGGATATTTTTTTGTGCCTAATAAAAAACAAAGTATTGTGATTTTTGATATATTATGTTATAATATAAAATAAACCAAAAGGAATTAGTTATGCGTAGAAAAGTAAAGAGCAATAAACTAAAAAAAGTAATAGCAACTTTTCTATCGTGCGCATTTGTTGCGTGCGCCTTTTCTGCGTGCAATAACGGTCAAGTTCCACCTGTAAAATCGGGAATAGAAGTTGTTGACGACACGGATAGAACGTATAGTGAAACTAGTAGGGAAAGGGCAAAAAACCTTCTTTACGGCACTATAGAAAGCGCTATTTTGCTTTTAACCAACAAAAGTGAATTGAGCATAAGCGAACAAGAAAGTGCGTTAAACCATGCACAAAAAATTGAAAACGTTGTCGCGTCAAAAGGTTTGTCGGAAACTTCTTTTAACCAAGTGTTTGATAATTTAGAGCAAAATCAAGTTGAATACGTTAACGCAATTATAAGTGCTAGGAAAGGGGAAGATAATCAAGGTGCTTTGCAAACGATAAAAAAGGCGTTAACAACATTAGTTGCCAACGTTGGTGCAAATGCCATGGGAAGTATTTTATACGATCTTCAAGTTTATTCTTTTGAAGTAGAGAGTGAAGCTGCGCTTTTAGATTACGAAAAATACGGCTATGCGTATTTGCTAGAAAAGTCAAACACGGCGTTAAAAAACAAACAGACTTTAATTGACGACGTAAAGGAAGAAAATTTTATATCAATCGTTAAACTTTGCTTTTTTGTGGGCGAACTATTTTTTGGTAGTGGTATGGATTCTTCCGTTTTACTAAGTTTTTCCGACCAAGAGATTTTGCTCTTGTTAAATAATCCCGACTTTTCAAATATTTCTATCGGCAAGGAAGGTTGGAAATTGATTTTGAACGGCGTTTATGGCAACTTGGATACAAAGGCTTTCCACAAGGCGTTAAAGAGAAAAGCAGATCAAAATGGCGATTTAGATAAAGTTGCAGAAAAAATGAATTTGGCAATAAAATTGATTTGCTCTATCCAAGACAATTTGACAGAAGAAGACGTTCAGTTTATTAAAAAAGGGCAAAAAGAAAAACTAATTTCTTCTTTCTTTAAGCATTTTTCATTAAACGACTGGGATAGTTTTAGCGCGTTAACTTCGATAGAAATTGATAATTCGGCTTATGATGATATTGCGCTATCTTATTACGGGAATAAATATCAAACTTATAGAGAACAAATTCAGTTAGTTACTATTTCAGACCTAAAACAAGGTGTTGAAAATAGCGATTTTTGTGAACTTCTTTCTAATTATTTAATCGGGATTTGTCCTGCCTTTTGTTATGGGGTGAATTTATGATACAAATAAAAGACATAGTTAAAAGTTATAATCTAGAAAAAGTGCTTAAAGGAATAAACCTTTTTTTCAACGACCAAGAGTTCGTTTCCATAATGGGCGCAAGCGGTAGTGGGAAAAGCACTCTTCTAAACATTATCGGTGGATTTTTAGCACCAGACCAAGGTCAAGTTTTGTGGAATGGACAAGACCTTTCAAAGTTTAGCGAAAAGATTATGGCAGAGAAAAGGCGCACGGAAGTTGGGTTTGTTTTTCAATCGTTTAAATTGATTTCAACCTTAACGGCTTTTGACAACCTTTTATTGCCCTTATCTCTTTCTAAAAAATTAGATAATGATAGCAAAGAATACCTTTCATATCTTATAGACGCACTTGAATTAAAAGAAGTTATAAATAAATATCCAGACAAACTTTCTGGTGGGCAATGTCAACGCGTTGCAATAGCGCGCGCCCTTTGTTATAAGCCGTCTTTGGTTATTCTAGACGAGCCTACGGGCGCGCTAGATAGCGTTATGGAAGAAAAGGTTATGGAATTATTAAAGTCGGTTAACAAAAAAGAAAAGACCACGATTATACAAGTTACGCATAGCGAAAAGGTGGCTTCTTATGCAGATAGAATAATAAGGCTAAAGGATGGTCAAATAGTTTAATGAAACTGTTTTTTAAGCATTTAATCAACAGCATTAAAAAACGGCCTCTCCAGCCGTTCATATTGATATTTACCTTGATTTTAGCCGTTACCGTGTGCGCTTCTTCAATAAGCCTTGGCAAAAGAATAGGGGACGAAGTCAGCCAAAGGGCGATCGTTAGAGATGGTGGCGCTGATTTTACCGTTAAAGTAAGTTCTTCTTCAAAATCAAGATTTATGTTTGCTAAGGATGCAGAAAACATTTTGGGCGAAAGGGCAAACGTTTCTGGCGTTTATGAATTGCCACTTTTTATAGGGCAAGAAAAAAGCACGTTTTTTGCCGTTGCAACCGATTTTTATAACGCAAACGTTTTTCATTTGGAATTTTTAGAGTATCAAACTATAAACAAGTCCCAAATAAACGAAGTTGCTTTGGTCAGCAAGAATTTTTTGGACAAGAATTCTTTATCTATTGGCGATAGTTTTTCATCAGAAGTTCTAGGATATCAAAAAACTTATAAGATAGTTGGCGTTTCAGAAAATCAATTTTTAGCATCTTACGACGTTTTTGTAAATATTTCCGGCGTAATGCAACTTTTGGCAAAAGATTCGCTACTAGTTTCCTCTTTAGGGGAAGATTTTAAGCCGTGCAACACCTTATACGTGAACGTTTTAGAAGGTTATAACGAACAAGATTGTATTTCACTTTTAAAATCTAACAAAGAATTTATTGATAAAGATTTTGCTTTGGTTAAACTAGAAGATGGCGATTTATCTGCGCTAGGTTCTTTAGTATACGTGTTCATTCTTTTAACCTTGTTACTTTCTGCAACCGTGGTATTTTGTTGTTTTTACATAATATCTTCAAACAGAGCGCAAGAAAACCTTTTGTTTAAAAACGTGGGGGCAGAGCCATATCGATTAAAGGTGATTCAAATAGCAGAAGTCGCGCTGTACTGGATTATAGGTGCGCCTATCGGCATTTTGTTAGCAATCCCTTTTGATAACGTCGTGTATAATTTAGTTGGCTTTTCCTTCGTTCAGTCGGGGTTAAACGTCGTTCACGGCTTGTTAAGTGGTGTGCTTGTATTAGCGTCGTCTTTATTCACGGTTGGCGTTTTATCGCCACTAGAAATTAAAAAAGCGCAAAGAAAAACTTTTGGTAAAAAGTCTATATACTTGATTTTGGTTTTTTTAATACTAGTCGTTACTCTCTTTTTCATACCACCAGAGATTAAGTTTATCTTTTTCTGCTTGGCAGTAGTGCTATCGATTTTATTGATATTAATAGTTGTTCCACCGTTAATACGAACTATTACGAGAAAGATTGATGCGCTAATGACAAGAAGAGCGCTAAATGGCAAAAGAATTTCCGTGCCTTTTAGTTACGCAATAAAAAACCTTAATAAAATAGACGTGTTGCAAAACAGTTGCAGGCTATTAGTAGTTTTGATTACCGCTATAAGCGTTGTCGTTTTGTCGTTGATAGGTGGCACTAACGTTAAAGAGTTATACAAAAACGAAATAGTTGGCGATTACGTTGTGATGAGCGCAACGGAAAGTTGCATTGAAAAGATAGAACAAGTTGACTGCGTTGAGAGCGTTTATTCTATTTATTTTGGAATGGCAAGAACAAAAACCAGAGAGGACGAGGTGTTTATTTCGGCATCTAATAGGGGTGCTATAACCGACAGAATATCGGTTGGAAAAATGCCTAAAGGAAACGAGGTTAGCATTGCGATAACTACTGCACGAATAAACGGGCTTTCTCTTGGCGATAAGGTTACCTTTAATATAGGTGGAAGGGATGCTGAAGTGGTGGTTTCCGAAATAAGAAACGACACTTTGAACGTGGTGCTGTTTGATAGTGATTTTTTTGGAATTCCTAACAACTTGCTTACCGTTAGGGGGAAAGAAGGTGTTAGCAAACAGCAATTAAGAAGTGATCTTTCGGTTGCGTTGGCGCTTGAAATGACTGCCGTTATTGATATAGAAGATTATTCTCAAAACGTTATCAACGCCTCTGAACTTTATCTTAATTCGGGCTACGTTCTTCTTCCTTTAATGGCGTCTTTTGCGGCGATAGGATTTATTGATAACCTATCCGAAAGTTATCGCTCTAGAAGAGAAGAGTTTAGGCTGTTTAGGATAGCGGGGATGAGCAGAGCGCAAGCAAGGAAAACAAAGTTATACGAAATGTTGTTGCTCTTTGCGTTTTCAATAGTTCTTGGCTTAATTTCAACAAGCATAATTTGCGTGCTTATGGATCAAGGCTTGCAAGCTTTGGAATATTCTTTCTATTATAGCCTGTTTGGTTAATAGTTTAATGTGTTTAATAAAGGATAAAATATAAGGTGAAAATATGGTAATAGCAGATTTTGTGGCAATATCACTAGTGATAGTTTTTGCATTTATAGGATATAAGATAGGCGTTGGTAGGGTGTTAAAGTTTGCCACGGGTGGAATAATAGGCAAAATAATTTCCGTGGTAGTTTGTTATTTTATTTACGGGTTCGTTTTAGAAATCCCTTTCGTTAAAAGCTTGTTAGAGGCGTTTGTAAACTGGATATCAAGTTCTGATAGCTCTTTTGTAAAGTTGCTTTTATATATTAGGATTGATATGATAGCGTATTTTGCAGTTTTGTTTTTCCTTGTTCAAATTGCAAGAAAAATCGTTATTGCATTGCTTGGTAAAATCTTTTCTTTAGCGCCTGTGATTGATAAAACTTTCGGCATTGTAATAAACCTTGCGTTTATCGTGGCGATAGTTTTAATAGTTTTCCAAATCTCTTATTGGGTGCTTGGGGCAGACGGCGGTTTATTTCCATTACTAGACGGAAGTTTGTTGGGACTTGATAAATTATATCTACAAAACCCACTAAATTCAATTATAGAAAATTTAGACGTTAGCGGTATAGTAAAATAAGTTAAAGGGCGTTTTTCGCCCTTTATTTTTGGCTCT
>JAZRMS010000194.1:0-7114 GCA_045647825.1 Christensenellaceae bacterium | reverse complement strand
TTTCATTCTAATCTACAAAGGACTTGGAATTGCAGCTGCACTTGCAATGTTAGTATTCTTTATAGCAGAAATTTGGATGATGATTGCCGTTCCGGGAATCGTTCTTTCAATGGGTGGGGTGCTAGGAATTGTCGCTGCGATAATTTTAACTGCAGTTGGTTTAATTCTTACTTGCACTAGAGTTAAAGAAGAGTTTGCTTATAGCGAAAAGACCGTTAAAGCAGCATTAAATAAAGGACTTTCACAAGCAATCGTTCCTGTAGTTAACGTTAGCGTTGTTTCAGGAATAATTGCAATAGCAATGCTTATT
Organism: Christensenellaceae bacterium; assembly: GCA_045647825.1. Taxonomy (GTDB): domain Bacteria; phylum Bacillota; class Clostridia; order Christensenellales; family Borkfalkiaceae; genus UBA1259. Next base: position 6,804 of record JAZRMS010000194.1, on the reverse strand, counting down.
TTCACAAAGGGCGCAATTAAATGTTTTGCAATAACCTTTGGAATAGGCGTAGCGCTTTCATTATTAGCAACGCTTGTAATATCAAGAATGTTTATTTCTTTACTTTTACCACTTGCTAAAAACAAAGAGAAGTTCCTTGACTTCAAGAAGGAGGTTTAATTATGAATAAGATTAAATATTTTATCATTGTAACTCTTTCATTGTTGGTTGTTGGTATAACTTTGTTTAGTGTGTTTGGTTTTAATCAAACGGTAGACTATAAAGAAAGTTACGAACTTCAAATTTCTATTGACCAAAGAGCAACGGGTGCAACGGACGTTTTAAGCACTTCTGTTGACGAATATTTTGCAACTAAAGGAATTGCACCGGTTTGTGGTGGCAAACAAGTTATCGACAACGGAATGGGACTTTTGTTCAAGTTTGATAAGGACGTTTCAAGCAACGTTACTGAAATCAAAGAATACGTTGAAGGAAAACTACTATCTAGTGGAATAAATACTGCGGAAATAACGGCTGTTGAAGTTGTCGCAAACGCATACGTGGTTAAAGATGCAAAAGGATTTGACGACTGGATGTTGTTAGTTGGTGCGGCAGTTGCAGTAGTTTGTATATTTGTTTACGCGTTAATTATGGTAAAACTTACAGGCGCTCTTGCAACCTTGTTTTCTGCTATATTGTCATCAGTTGCGTTTATAGCTCTTATGGCAATCACTAGACTTCCTGCAGAGCCTTTCGTTGCAATAGGTTGCATATTTGCAGGTGTTTTAGGTGGAGTTCTTGCCCTTTCTTCTATCGCAAGATATAGAGAAGAAGAGAAAAACTCTGCAAACGAAAAACTTTCTGCTAAAGAACTTATTGAAAAGATGTTCAAGTTGGAAAAGAAAAAATACTTGCTAGTATTAATCGCTGTTGCGCTTGTTGGCATTGCATTAATCGCAACAATGGCTAGCTACTTTATGATAGCAGGCGCTCAATTAATAGTTCTTTCTGTGGTTGCAACTGCATCTGGTTATTTCGGTGTTCCACTTCTTTGGAATGCAATTAAAAGCAAATAAGCAAAATTAAAAATTTTACACGTAAGGCGGAAATTTTTCCGCCTTATTGATTATAGTTATGAAAATTGTTTACGGTAAAAATTTAAGTGATGCCGATAATAAGTCGGTGAGCAAAATTGCGTGTGAGTGCGGTATAATGTTTGATACCGCGCGCCTTTTGCTATATCGTGGAATTGATACCGTAGAAAAGGCAAAACGCTTTTTAAATCCTGGCAAACACGGCTTTTTCAATCCTTTTATGCTAAAAGATATGGCAAAGGCTGTTGAAAGGATATCTACTGCAAAAGAAAGGGGCGAAAGCGTTCTTGTTTTTGGCGATTATGATGCAGATGGCGTTTGTGCTACAAGCGTTTTATATTATTGTTTGAAGCATTATGGTATTAATGCAAGAATAGTAGTTCCAGAAAGAGAAGTTGGTTACGGGGTTAATATTGACCTAATAAACGAATTTTCTTTAGAAACTAAAGTTGATTTAGTTATCACGGTTGACTGTGGAATAAGCGATAGGGAAAAAATAAAGATTATAAAAGAAAATGGAACGGACGTTATCGTTACAGACCATCACGAGCCACCAGAAGACTTGCCAGATTGTTTGTGTATAAACCCCAAAATTAAAGGACAGGATTATCCATTTGACGGGCTTTGCGGCGCAGGTGTCGCCTATAAACTAGGCTATGCATTGATAGGGGAAAAGGCAAACGAATACCTAGATTTCGTTGCCCTTGCAACCGTTGCAGACAGCATGGATTTGGTGAGTGAAAATAGAGATATAGTCGTTGAAGGCTTAAAACTAATCCAAAATGAAAAAACACAACGTTCTGCTTTTAAGTATCTTGTAGGTGAGAATAACAAAAAAATAACAGCGCAAACGCTTGCTTACGTGATTGCACCAAGAATAAATGCAGGTGGCAGAATGGGCGACGCAATGTGCGCGCTTAAGATATTCACCACGCAAGATGAAAATCAAATTTTTGACCTTGCCGTTCAACTTAATGCGTATAATACTGCAAGACAAGTTGAATGCGATAACATATATAGAGAAGCAAAAGAAAGAATAATTTTAGAAGGGCAGACCAAAGAAAGCGTCATTTTAATTAGCAACGAAAAATGGCAAACTGGTTTTATAGGCATAGTAGCAGCAAAACTTGTTGAAGATTTTTCACGACCTGTAATAGTATTTGCAGGTAACGACGGACATTTGAAAGGTTCTGCGCGTAGTATAGACGGCGTTAATATTTACGAAGCAATTTTGTCGTGTAAGGATTTGCTTATTGCGTTTGGTGGACACTCACAAGCGGCGGGAATAGCCGTTTCAAAGGAAAATTATCCTATATTAAAACAAAAACTCAACGAATACGTAAAGGAAAATCAACAAGAAATAGATTCGGAAAAGAAAACGTTTGCAGAGTGGGAAATAACTTCACCTATCAACTTGCGCTTTGCAAGAGAAATAGAAATGTTAGAGCCGTTTGGGGTTGGTAATAAGCGCCCCGTATTTGCAATAACCGTTGATAGCGTGTTATCTTTGCCATTAAAAGCAGGGTCGGCGCATTATTCATTTAAGACTAATGTTTTAGAAATGCTAGATTTTAACGGGGAAAGAAACGTTTTTCCATTGCTTTTACCACTAAAGAAAAAAGTTTTGTTTGAAATAAATCTTTCAACCTATAAAAACAGGGAATCATTAAAAGGATATTCTCGTCAAGTTGTTTGCGAACTAGTTGACGTTGATAGGCTAACGCCATACGTTTTAGCAAACGAACTTTCAAAAATCAAAAATGGCGAGCAAGAGTTTGAATACGTTTCAAAAGAAGTTGCGCTAGAAAAAATTAAGCAAGGCTCAACAATTGCTATATCATCATTTAACTCTGTTAATAGCGACCTTGTTGAAAAGTCACAAACTCTTGGTGTGTTTGATTGCATAAACGAAAATAGCAAAATAATACTTTCTACAAGAGCAAACAACGATATTTCTGGCGATGTGATATTTTTAGATTTACCGCTAGGAAAGAGTGTGTTTGGTGATTCAAAATCATTTGTGATAGAAGGTGCTGACTACGCTGATTACGTTGGTGCACTTTCAACGGAAAGGGAAGAATTTGCAAAAATATTTGCAAGATTGATAGATTTTACTGGAAAAACTTATATTAATAGTGCGCAATTCGCAGTTGATAATTTTTCTAGTGAAGAAGTATTGCAAGCAGTATTTGCACTAGAAGTGTTTATAGAGCTTGGAATATTCAAGGTGGAAAACGGACAGTTTAGTTATGATGCAAAAATAAAAAACGCATTGACAAATTCTAAAGTGTATAGTAAAATTTACAGTATAAAAGGTTAATTATGTTAGAAATTTTACAAAGACTAGAAAGTACCTATCAGGGTAAAGATCTAGCGTTATTAAAAAAAGCGTATGACTTTGCAAGAAAAGCCCACGTTAATCAAAAACGTGCTTCGGGTGAAGAGTATTTTATTCACCCTTGTACTGTTGCGGGCATTTTAATAGATTTAGGTTTGGATGCGGCAACCGTTGCTGCTGCGTTTTTGCACGACGTTATAGAAGATACCCCCGTTTCAGAAGGGGATATTAGAAAAGAATTTGGCGAAGAAGTTTTAGAACTAGTAGTAGGCGTAACAAAACTTGACAAAATACATTTTAATTCTAAAGAAGAAGAGCAAGCGGAAAATTTTAGAAAGATTTTCGTTGCAATGGCAAAGGATATCCGTGTTATAATCATTAAACTTGCGGATAGATTGCACAATATGCGCTCACTAAATTTCTTGTCGTTAGAGCGCCAACAAAGAATGGCGCGCGAAACGCTAGATATTTATGCGCCACTTGCAAACAGACTTGGTATTTCACAAATCAAGTGCGAATTAGAAGACTTGTGCTTAAAGTATATTGAGCCAGATTTTTATGAGTATTTAGCAACTAACGTTGACGAGCGTTTAAAAGAAACGGTTAACCTTGTTGATCACGTTGTAGAAGAAGTTAACGGAATGCTTGGCGAATCAGGTATTTCGGGCGAAGTTTTTGGCAGAAAGAAACATTTATATAGTATATATAGAAAAATGCGTGAGCGTGGAAAAACGCTTGACCAAATTTACGACCTAGTTGCTATAAGAGTTATCGTTAACACTATCGACGAGTGTTATGAAGTTTTTGGCAAAATTCACCACAAATGGAAACCTGTTCCCGGTAGAATTAAAGACTATATCGCAACGCCAAAAGTTAATATGTATCGTTCACTTCACACAACCGTTATGACAAACTTTGGTAAGGTGTTTGAGATACAAATAAGAACTTACGAAATGAACCACGCTGCCGAATATGGTATCGCGGCGCATTGGAAATATAAAGAACAAAGAAAAAGAGCAGACGACCTTGACACAAGACTTTCTTGGATAAGAGAAGTTATGGAGTGGCAAGGTGGCTTAAAAGATAGTAAAGAATTTATAAATTCACTCAAAGGTGATATTTATAATTCAGAAGTATTAGTGTTTACGCCAAAAGGCGACGTAAAGAGTTTGCCAAAAGATGCAACGCCACTAGACTTTGCTTATAGTATTCACTCTGCAGTCGGTAATAAGTGTGTGGGAGCAAAAGTCAACTCTAAAATGGTTCCTTTAAACACTATATTACAAGTAGGCGACGTTGTTGATATAATCACTTCGCAAAACTCAAAAGGTCCTTCGTGGGACTGGCTAAAAATAGTAAAAAGCCCAAGTGCGCGCGTTAAAATAAGACAATTCTTTAAGCGCGAAATGAAAGAAGAAAACGTTAAAATGGGCAAATCTATGTTTGAAGGCGAGGCAAAGAGAAGGGGTTATTCACTTTCGGAACTTGTCACCGACCAAGCGTTTGAACACATTGCAGAAAAATTGTCATTTTCTAGCCAAGACGAAATGTATGCGTCTATCGGCTATGGTGCAGTTACCGTTAACCACGTTATAGTTAAGTTTATAGACTATTATAGAAAGAGTCAGCCAAAACAAGAAATAACAAAGCTTATGGTTGGCAATTCTAAAAGCACGGGTGGCGTTAAAGTTAAGGGCATGGCAGGACTTCTTGTTCGCTTTGCGCATTGCTGTAATCCCGTGCCAGGTGATGAAATAATCGGGTTTATTTCGCGTGGTCATGGTGTTACCGTGCATAGACACGATTGTCCTAACCTAAAAGCAGTTGAAGACGATAGACTAATAGAAGTTAGTTGGTCTGAGGACGTTGGTAGCTCTTATAACGCTAATATCAAAGTAGTCGGCTATGCGCAAGCAGAAATATTGACTATCGTTGCAACTACCGTGGCAAAATTTAATCTAGATATTGTTTCAACGAACGGTAGAATAGATTCTAAAAATAAGCAGGCGATAGTTGAGTTTGGTATTAAGCTAGAAAGCAAGAGCGAACTTGAGAGCCTTATAACTAAACTAAAGCAAGATTCAAAGATAATAGACGTGTATAGGACGGCTAACTAATGAAACTTTTTCATTTGTCACAAGGTCCACTTCGTGTTAACACATACTTTCTTGTCAATGAAAATACAAACGAGGCAGTAGTTATCGATAGTGGCGAAAATTATAAAAAAATAAAACAAACAGAGCAAAGCCTTGGTGTAACCATCAAGGCTGTCTTGTTGACTCACGCGCATTTTGATCACGCAGGTAATGCAAAAAAATTACAAGACGACGGTGCTAAAATATATATAAGCGTTCTTGATGCGCCAAAATTACTCAACAAACTTAATTTGAGTGAAGATTTTGGCAGAAAATTCGACTATTTAACTGCTGACTATACCTTTGTTGACGGTGAGATATTAAACGTTTGTGGGCTACAAATAAAGGCTGTGTTAACCCCAGGACATACGGATGGTTCTGCAACGTTTATCGTTGGAAATATGATGTTTACAGGGGATACGTTATTTAATGGTTCTGTGGGAAGAACTGACTTTCCAACAGGGGATTATAAAACGCTTATAAGCTCTATAAAGAAACTCTACGCCCACTTGGGCGACTATACCGTGTACCCAGGGCACGATCAATTTACCACCCTAGAACACGAAAGAAAATATAATATGTTTAACGAATATGATTGATACTAAAATAGAGTTTTTAGAAAACGAACTGAACGAAGTAATAAGACTTTTTGATGGTGGAGAAAATCTAAACGTTAAGCACCGCCTAAAAGAGAGCGAAGGAAAGCTTGTTAATACGATAACGGTTAACGGGCAAGTTTTTGCATACGGAAATTTAGTTCCAAACTTTAAAGATGAAATAGAAAGAAAGCGCTTGATAAAAAGATACGCTAAATTGTCGGTGTATAAAGCGCTTTCAAAAACCTTTAATAAAGATCTTCCGTGGGGTGCTTTAACTGGCATTAGACCTACTAAACTTGCCTATAAGCAGATAGAAGAAACGGGCGATTTTGAAGAGTTCTTTTTAGACGTTATGAAGGTTAGCGAGCAAAAGACCTTGCTAACTAAAAAGGTTGTTGAATCACAAAAAAATATATACCAAAAAAATGATAACAATACCGACTTTTTCGTGTTTATTCCCTTTTGTCCGTCAAGGTGCAAATATTGTTCGTTCATAAGTGCAGACGTTAAATCTGCAAGAAAGCATATTGACGAATACGTTGACGCTTTGATAGATGAAATTAATTATAGCGCAAGATTTATAAAAGACCTAAAAAGCATTTACGTTGGTGGTGGAACGCCCGTAGCGCTTTCTAACGAGCATTTAGATAGGGTTTTAA
>JAZRMS010000193.1:0-2975 GCA_045647825.1 Christensenellaceae bacterium | reverse complement strand
TAACCGATGTTACCTGCGTTAATATTAGGGAATACGAATACGTTTGCATTACCTGCTACCTTAGAGTTTGGTGCTTTTAACTTGCCAACTTGTGGGGCAACTGCAGCGTCGAATTGGAATTCGCCGTCAAGTTTAAGGTCTGGCGCTTGTTCTTTAGCAATTCTTGTTGCTTCTTGCATTTTTGGAACGCTCTTAAAGAACTTGTCGTCGTTACCAGAACCCTTGGTTGAGAAAGAAAGCATTGCAACTCTTGGCTCAATACCAGCGATATTCTTTGCAGTTTCTGCAGAAGAAATAGCAATGTCTGCAATTTGTTGAGCATCTGGTTCGATATTGATAGCGCAGTCAGCGAATACTGCAACGCCGTCTGGATTATATTTGTTTTCACCTTCTGGAGCAACCATAATAAAGCTACTTGAAACGGTGTTAATTCCAGGAGCAGTCTTTATTACTTGCAAGCCTGGGCGAAGGGTGTTTGCAGTTGAGTGGCAAGCACCTGAAACAAGACCGTCAACGTCGCCAGCTTTAAGCATAAGAGCAGCGTACATTGTGTAGTCTTTGAGAATAGATGCTTTTGCAGCATCAACGTCTGCATATTCAGGAAGGCCCGTCTTTTTGTTGATTTTGCCTTCTCTTGCTTTATAAAGCATTTCTGCATACTTAACGGTGTCAGCATAAGTTACTGGATCGATAACGTTAACGCCGTCAAGACAAACGTCTGGATTAGCTTTTGCAATTTCTTCCTTGTTGCCGAGAAGAGTTACTCTTGCAAGACCTTCTTTAACGGCTTCTGCCGCAGCCTTTACAACTCTTGAATCTTCGCCTTCTGGAAGAACGATATTTTTGTTTAATTTGCTAGCTTCTTTTTTAATATTCTCTAAAACCTTGGACATAATTTTGCCACTCCTTTTAAATTATCTAAAAAATCGTTTTGTAAATTTTACAAAATATTGTAAAATACTATTACTAGACTATTTTACAACATTTATTGCAAAAAGTAAATTATTAAATTGAGGTTTTTATATTTTTTATGAAAATTTGCGGTATAATTGCCGAATACAACCCCTTTCATTTAGGGCATTCTCTTCAAATTGACTACGTTAGGGAAAAACTTGGCGCTGAAAAAATTATAGTTATTATGAGTGGGAACTTTACCCAACGTGGCGAACCTGCCATTTTGGATAAATTCACCCGTGCTAAACACGCCGTTATGGCTGGCGCAGATATGGTAATTGAACTTCCCACCGTTTTTGCTACTGCAAATGCAGAAACTTTTGCAAGCGGTGCTATAAACGTTCTTTCTTCTCTAAACGTTTTAGACGGGCTTTGTTTCGGTGTGGAAAGCGGTGATAAAATTTCATTTATAAACCTTGCTAAAGCAATGAACAACGAAAGCAAAGAGTTTAAAAAAGCGCTAAAAACCCACCTTGACAACGGGGTGTCGCTTGCAAAAGCAAAGTTTAACGCAGTTAAAGATTTGGGTGACGAACGCTTTGACCCAGAACTAGTTTCTTCACCAAACAACGTGCTTGGTTTAGAATACGTTAAAGCGCTATTAAAACTAGATAGCCAAATAGATATATTCCCACTTTTGAGAGAGGGCGACCATAACGACCAAACGTTGAAAAAAGGAATAACAAGCGCTACTAGTATAAGAAAAGCCATTGAAGATGGCGCAACAAAAAAGACAAAGAAAAGCCTTCCCCCTTTCGTCTACGAAGACTTGAGAGAGTTCCCTTTTGCCTTTGACAAAATGATTATGACTAGTTTAATAAAATCTTCGGTTGATGAACTAGCAGAACTTCCCGATTGCACCGAAGGGCTAGAAAATCGCATTAAAGCACTTTCTAAAGATAACCATACGGTGGAAGAATTAGTGCAAAAGGCAACCACCAAACGCTATACTATGACGCGCATAAAACGCATTCTTATAAACAACCTTTTAGGTATTGATAGAAAGCTTGTTTACGACAGTTTAACTTCGCCACTATACGCAAAAGTTTTGGCAGTTAAGGAAAGTAGTAAAGACCTTATTTCTCTTATCTCTTCTAATAGCAAAATCCCAGTACTAACTAGAAAAAGCGACTCTACTTTGCTAAAAAAGACTGCCCTTTCTGCTTTTGAAAAAGACGTTTTAGCATCTGACCTATACGCACTTGCAACAAACAAAAAACAAAACGAACACCAAATGATTATAGTGTAAATAAATACACGCAAAAAGACGCTGACAATCTGATCAGCGCCTTTTATTTTATTACATTTTAGGTTGGATAGGCGTAAGCGTGACGCTTAACCCACTCTTCCCTTTTAAGGGATTAAATACAAGCGTGGCTAGGCTCGAGAGATAAAACGGATGAGATAAACCTTGTTGGTTATCGAAGTCGTTTTATCGAATCAGTTAACGACGCCACGCGCAGTAGATAAGCCCTTAAAAATTTTAAGCGGTTAGAAACAAGCAGTTCAAGGCTCGCTCCGCCGAAAAGATGAGATAGACCTTTTGGTCATCGAAGTTTTGAGGTGAGAGCAGAAACGCAGAAATGCGCAGTTTATAACCGAATAAAAGAAAAATGCAAAGAACCATAACGTTCTTTGCATTTAAATTCTTGTTTTGTTTTTAATCGTATAGAAACAAGAGAGACAAGGCTCGAAAGCGCGAAAGGATGAGATTGACCTTGTTGGTCATCGAAGTCTTGAGCACTTTCAGTAAACGCCGTATCGCGAAGTTTATATGCGATTAGATTTCTGAGAAATACTTAATAGTTCTTACCATTTGGCTGGTGTATGAGTTTTCGTTGTCATACCAAGAAACTACTTGTACTTGGAAAGTATCGTCGTCAATCTTTGAAACCATGGTTTGGGTAGCATCAAAGAGTGAACCAAATCTCATACCGATAACGTCTGAAGAAACGATTTCATCAGTGTTGTAGCCGAAAGATTCGGTAGCTTGTGCTTTCATAGCAGCGTTGATGCCTTCC
>JAZRMS010000192.1:0-5973 GCA_045647825.1 Christensenellaceae bacterium | reverse complement strand
TATCCGTTTTTATAGATAACTTTTTTAATTCCAGAGTTCAAAATCATTCTAGTACAAATAACACATGGTTGGTGCGTAACGTACATAACGGCACCTTCCAAGCTAACGCCAAGTTTTGCTGCTTGAATAATTGCGTTTTGTTCTGCGTGAACGGCATAGCAAACTTCTTGCATTGTGCCACTTGCTATATTTCTAACACGTCTTAAACATTCGCCCCTTTCGGCACAGCTAACAATACCACTAGGCGCTCCGTTATATCCCGTAGTTAAAATTCTTTTATCTTTAACAACAACTGCACCAACGTGTCTATTCTCTTGATAGCAACTAGACCAGTTAGCAACAGTTTCTGCAAGATTCATAAATCTTTCATCCCACTTATTCATAATATATTTCCTTTTGTATTATTTATCTTTTTTTACCATCTTTTCTAACTCTTTAATAAAAGAAGTGGTATCCGTAAAAGAACGATACACAGATGCAAAGCGAACGTATGCAACTTCATCGATATTTTTAAGCGCCTCGCACACCATTTCACCTAATTCCTTGCTAGTAACTTCTTGCGCAAGAGAATTGTAGATTTTCTTTTGAATATCTTCTACGATTTTATCAATAGTGCTTGCAGGCACAGGGCGTTTTTCACAAGCCTTAATAATTCCGTTTTTAATCTTTGATGGATCAAAAGCTTGTCTAGCGCCGTTCGTTTTAATTACGAATATAGGAGTGTTTTCAACAGTTTCATAAGTGGTAAATCTTTTTCCACAATTAATACACTCTCTTCTGCGACGGATAATAGTGCTATCTTCTGCTGAACGAGAATCGATAACCTTACTGTCAACACAACCACAATACATACATTTCATAGTCAAATCTCCGTTATATTTTCGGCTTTTGTGCCTTATTTTCTTTACAATCTGCTAATTGCTCTAGGCAATGCTTTTAACACGTCTGAAGCAGTCATTGTAAACTGACATTCAGTTTCTTCTGCTATTTCGCCAGCCCTACCAAACAAATAACAACCTGCAGCCGTTGTTGTTAACAAGTCACTATTTCTAGCAACCAAACCTAATATAAATCCACTCAAAACGTCGCCACTACCGGCTTTAGCCATGCCAGCAGTTCCCGTAACGTTTATAAAGCAGTCGTTTCCATCTGCAATAATACTAACAGCGCTCTTCAATGCTAAAACAATGTCATTATGTCTAGCATAATTAACCGCAAAATCAATTGGATTTTCAAGAATTTCTTCTTTTTTAACATTCGCTAAACGAGTAAACTCACCAACGTGCGGTGTCAATATGACTTTGCAAGTTTTATCAAGCAAAATCTCGTCGCCATACTCTGATAATGTGTTCAAGCCATCGGCATCAATAAGCAACGTACCTTTATAATTTTTAAGTAAGTATTCAATAGTTTTATAAACCTCTTTACTTACCCCTATTCCCATACCAATACCAATTGCATCATAGGACATTAAAGAATCTAGAGTTTCTTTATCGAAAACTATTTCACCATCATTATCATTAATTGCAGTTAATAGGCATTCGGGAACTTTTCCGACGTATGCGCTAAACAAAGACTTTGGAACAACCATATTAACGTATCCAACGCCCATTTTAAATGATGCAAGCGCACTCGTTGATAAAATAACACTTCCCGTATATTTAGAAGAGCCACCGATAACGGCGCATTTTCCAAACATTCCCTTATTAACGTTTCTATTAGACGGCTTAAAATAGTTCGCAACAGAGGTAGAATTCATTTTCATAACGAATTCATCACCCCAAATGCTAATTCCTATATCTTTTGCAACAACAGTGCCACAATAATCAATTCCGTCATTCAAAAAATGACCAAGCTTATATTCTTGTATAGCAACGGTTAGGTTTGCTTTTACTGCAACGCCCATAACCTTTCCATTATCACCGTTAATACCAGTCGGCATATCGCAAGAAACAACGTATGCGCCACTATTGTTAATTTTCTCAACAGCAGTTTTATAATATCCTTCTAAATGTCTATTAAGCCCAGTACCAATTATACAGTCTACAATTATATCAAAACTTCTTTCAAACGCCTTAAAAATACCATTTGCAACGTTGATAACAACAACAGAAAATCCATGCACTTTTGATAAAATTTCGGCAGCTATTTTTCCATCTGCGCCATTTTTACCTTTACCAACACAAACTAAAACTCTTCCACCGCGAAACCTTTTAATAATTTCTTCAGCAAGAGCAGCGCCGGCACGTTCAATCAAAACGTCTTCACCAACGCCTAAATTCTCTATGGTAAATTTATCTGCTTGGCGCATCTGTTTGGCAGTTAGTATTCTTTCCATTAATTTTCCTCTTTTAATTTATCAATAGCATAATTTGCTTGTTCATAAGAAAAACCTCTTCCTATTAAATATCTATAAGTTTTGGCAAGGTTTTCTTTACTTTTCTCTTTGTTTTTTATGTGTTTAACTGCGATATTGAGCGCGTTTTCATTGTCGTTTATATCAACTTCTTGATACGCACTTTCTATATCTTCTTTTTTAACGCCTTTCATCATTAATTTATATTCAGAAAGCCGTTTCCCTTGCGTTTTTGAAACACATTCAATATATCTACGTGAATATTCTTTATCGTCAATAAAGTTATATTCTTTAAGTTTATCTATACAATACCAAACTATATTTTCAGAAAAACCCTTTTTAGTTAAATAATCTTTAACTTCTCTTTTAGTTTTTATCCTTTTAGATATATAGCCTATCGCTTTTGAAAGAGCAGTTTCTTTTTCGCCTTCTTCCACTACCCTTGTTAACTCTTCGGCAGTAATTTCGTCGCCAACTTTAAGCCTATTTCTTATAACAGTTTCCAAAGAGAGCGCACAATAATATTCGCCGTCTATTGAAACGTTACACTTGTTTTTATTATTAACTTGACTTGATATTTGGGTTATAATTGGCATAATTGCTAAAAGGGATAAAAATCTTCGTTTAATTTATCAATTTTAATTTTACCATTAAAGGAATCGACAAGCCTATCGCAAAAAGTTTGCGAATACTCTTTTTTTACGGCAAGAGAAACCTTTATATTATTTAAAAATTCAGTATTATTTACAGCAACGTTTTCATTGTTTAATAACTTTAACAAAATAGAATAGCCATCATAATCGGTTGTGACGTCTAAAAATTCAGCCAAAAGCATATTAACAACTTTTGATAGTCCCAAGCACTCGCTAACAGACCCACCATAAGCTCTTGTTAGCCCACCCGTTCCAAGTTTAATCCCGCCATAATAGCGAGTTACAACTGCAACAGTCTTAAACATCTTTTTGGCTTTTAAGACTTCAAGCATAGGAAGTCCTGCCGTTCCTTGTGGCTCTCCATCATCGGAAAACTTTTGGATTAAACCTTTATCGTCTGCAATATACGCGTAGCAATTGTGAGTAGCAAGAGAATGTTTTTTTCGAATAGATTCAACAAACTCTTTCGCCTCCACCTCGTCGCTTACACCTTTAATATTGCATATAAATTTTGAACGTTGAATTTCAATTAAATTTTCTGTCTGTCCTTTTACGGTAAAGTAGCTTTGACTCATTTTAGCACGATTTTAATGTGTACTTTTTTACCTTTATGCAACACAAACTGACCATTAGCAACGAATTCTGAAGGAATTGCACCAAACGCATCGGTAATTTTAACGTTTTCGATAGAAACTCCACCACCTTCTATAAGGCGCTTTGCTTCACCTTTTGATTTTGCTTGTCCAGCAATAACCAACAAGTCAGACACAAGACTAACGCTCTTATCAACTTCGATAGTAAGCATATCTTCTAAACTACCACCACCGAAAGCTGCTTTTGCTTGTCTTTGCGCTTCTAAAGCCTTTTCTTCACCATGAACTAGTTTTGTAACTTCAAAAGCAAGTCTTTCTTTTGCAACATTCATTCTTTCGTCGTTATATTTGGTTAGTTCTTTAATCTCTGCCATATCCATAAAGGTTAAAAGGCGCATACACTCTTCAACCTTAACGTCTTCAACGTTTCTAAAATATTGATAGAAATCATAAACAGAGCATTTCTTTTCATCAAGCCAAAGAGCACCTTTTTGAGTTTTACCCATCTTCTTTCCTTCGCTGTTAAGTAGCAAAGTACAAGTTAAGCAGAAAGCACTCTTCTTTTCCTTTCTTCTAATAAGATCAACACCCGCAAGCATATTGCTCCATTGATCGTCGCCACCAACTTCTAAAACACAACCATATTTTTGGTTTAAGTGCAAGAAATCGTATCCTTGCATAAGCATATAGTTGAATTCCAAGAAAGTTAAGCCCTTTTCCATTCTTTGCTTAAAACATTCTGCAGTAAGCATTTTATTAACAGAAAAATGAACGCCTATTTCTCTCAAGAAATCAACGTAATTTAAACTTAAAAGCCAATCTGCGTTATTAGCAATGATTGCTCCATTTTCACCTTCAAAACTAATAAAACGTGACATTTGTTCCTTAAAACACATAATATTGTGATTAATGGTTTCAATCGTCATTATTTGGCGCATATCAGATCTACCAGAAGGGTCGCCTATCATACCCGTACCACCGCCAAACAAAGCGATAGGTTTATGACCATAACGTTGCATCCAAGCCATTGCCATAATAGGAATATAGTGCCCTATGTGCAAACTATCTGCCGTTGGGTCAAAACCAATATAGAAAGGAACGCTTTCTTTTCCAAGTAGTTCGTAAAGTTCATCTTCAAATATTGTTTGCTTTATAAATCCTCTTTCCTTAAGCACGTCAAAAACGTTATTCATACAAGCACCTATAATTATCCTAAAATTTCTTTAATTTCAAATGATTTTTTTATAATTTCTTTACCTTCTTCAAGAGAAGAAATCTCACCATTAGCAAGAATTTGCGCAAGCAAGTTACCGGTAGCCGTAGCTTCAACAGGTCCTGCAACAACTTTTCTTCCCGTGGTTTTTGCAGTAAGTTCATTGAGTAATACGTTTTGGCAACCACCACCAACAATGTTAATTTCATCAAACTTAACACCGCTTATTTCTTCTATCTGTTCAACTGCTTTCGCATAGCAAACTGCCAAACTATTATAAATACACAAAACAATTTCGCCAACAGTTTCTGGAACTTGCTGATTTGTTTTAGCGCAATAATTTTTTACTGCCGTTACCATGCTTTCAGGAGCAAAGAACGATAAGTCGTTTACGTCAACAATACTATTAAAACCTTCTGCTTTTCTAGCCAAGTCAACAAATTCAACGAAATTATACTTATCGTTGTATTCCTTTTTAACGCATTGTATCATCCACATACCCATAATGTTTTTAAGGAATCTAACGCTTTTGTTATAGCCACCTTCGTTAGTAAAACCAGAAGCGCAAGCAATGTCAGATGTGTTTTCATTTGGGGTTTCTATTCCCATAAGCGACCAAGTACCACTTGAAATATAGAGTGGGAAACCAACCTTTGGAACTGCCATAACGGCACTTGCAGTATCATGAGTTGCAGGCAAGCAAACCACAGCATCGAAACCAACTTCTTTTACAAGCTCTGGTTTAAGATTGCCAACCTTTTCACCAGGCAAGCTCAATGGACCAAAAAGTTCTTTCTTTAAGCCAAGTTTATCGATAATTTCATAGTCCCAATTACGGGTTTTCGCATTAAGAAGACCAGTAGTAGACGCGTTGGTATATTCGTTTCTCTTTTGACCTGTTAAACGGAAATGCAAATAATCTGGCATCATTAAAAACGTTTCTGCCTTATCCATTTTTCCGCTCTTCTTATCGCAGTACATTTGATAAATTGTATTAAAAACTTGCTTTTGAATACCAGTTCTTTCATAAGTTTCTTTTTCGTTAACGATTGAATGAACTTCATCGATAACAGCAAGTGTTCTCTCATCTCTATAAGAATGAATTTCGCCAATCAAATTGTCGTCTTTATCTAAAAGCGCATAGTCAACACCCCAAGT
>JAZRMS010000191.1:0-5702 GCA_045647825.1 Christensenellaceae bacterium | reverse complement strand
GAAAATTTAGGGCACAAAAAGACCAAACTATATCCTTCGCTAGTTCAGTTAAAAACGGAAACTGAAAAAATAAAAGGGCTTAAAGGATTAAAAGAAAGCGCAACCGTTTGGGCAATCACAAGCGATGGCAAGGCTTGTAGCACGGGGGATTTGCTCTTTACTGAATTTGGTGTTTCAGGCTCTGCCGTGTTCAACGTTTCTTCTTTTGTTGCAGGAAAAGAAAATGCAACCTTAAAAATAGAATTCGTTCCAGAAAAGAGCCAAGAAGAGTTGAAAGAAATTATTAAATCAAGATTAAATAAGCCGGAAATTTTTGGAGAAAACCTTTTGGTTGGAATAGTTAATAAAAGGATAGGTCAAGCCCTATTAAAAAGCGCTAGCAAGGTTGATGTAGAAGGTGTTGCAAACGCTGTAAAGAACTTTACCTTAAAAGTAACGGGCAATTTAGGGTTTAACTATTCGCAAGTAACTCATGGTGGAATAATCACTAAAGATATAGACGAAAAAACTTATGAGAGCAAGATAAACAAAGGCTTGTTCGTTGTTGGCGAAGTTTTAGACGTGGATGGCGACTGTGGTGGATATAACTTGGCGTTCGCTTTCGTGTCCGGAATAAAATCGGCAAGAGAAATAAAAAGTAGGGGGTAAGAAAATGCAATTTGTAACGTTTACAGAACAACAATTACTTGATGAAAATATAGCAATTTTACGTGAAATAGGAAGAAGTATAGGTGTTAAGGCCCCTGCGTCAAAAAACAAGGACGTTCTTATTAAAGAAATAATGGCTATTCAATCTGGGGAATTAAGACCTGTTCCACTTGCAAAGAGGGGAGCGCCACCAAAAAGCGTTATCGATCTTTCAAAGTTTATTCAAGAAAAAGAATATGATTTTCCAAAAGCAGATGGCGTTGAGTTTTCCGACGCGGAAAAGCGCTATTCGGAAGGTTTTATAACAGAAGGATATTTAGAGCAACACGTTTCGGGCTATGGATTTTTGAGAGTTAAAAACTGCGAGAATTCAGAAGGCGATATATACGTTTCTCAACAAAACATAAGAAAATATAACTTAAGGCGTGGAGACAGAGTTAAGGCGCTTGCAAAAGATCCAAGAGATGGCGAAGGCGCTGCAGCACTTCAAGAGGTAATATCGGTAAACGATTGCCCAGTAGAAACATTGCGCAACAGAAAGGATTTTGACGATCTTGTTCCTTATTATCCTACAAGGCGTGTAAGATTAGAAAGAGAAGGCAAAGACAACCAACTATCAATAAGACTAATCGACTTGTTTTGTCCAATAGGTATGGGGCAACGCGGATTAATAGTTGCGCCACCAAAAACAGGAAAAACCACTTTGCTTAAAATGCTTGCTCAATCAATAGAGGCAAACTATCCTTCTGTAAAACTTATCGTGCTTTTAATTGATGAGCGCCCAGAAGAAGTTACCGACATAAAGAGAAGTGTTGGAAGCGAAGTTATATTCTCAACCTTTGATGAGAGTGCAGAGCATCACGTTAGAACGGCGGAATTAGTTATCAACAATGCAAAAAGACTTGTAGAGTCTGGCAAAGACGTTGTGATTTTAATGGATTCAATAACAAGGCTTGCTAGGGCTTATAATAGCACGGTAGAGTCATCTGGCAAGATTTTGTCGGGTGGGTTAGACCCCGTTGCATTGCAAGGACCAAAGCGCTTTTTCGGTGCGGCAAGAAATATTGAAGAGGGTGGCAGTTTAACCATACTTTCAACTGCACTTGTTGATACCGGAAGCCGTATGGACGACGTTGTTTTTGAAGAGTTTAAGGGTACGGGCAATATGGAAATTCACTTGTCAAGAGAGTTGAGCGAAAGAAGAATTTTCCCTGCAATAGACCTTAATAAATCGGGAACTAGAAAAGAAGAACTTTTGCTATCAGAAGAGGAACTAAAAGGTGCTTATAAGTTGAGAAAGGTGCTTTCAAATACCCAAGACGCAACGGACAAACTTATTGAAATGATGAAAAAGACCAAAGATAACGCCGATTTAATTTCCAAATTAGATGCGTGGCTAAAAATTTATAATTCGTGATAATATGAAATCAGTTAGAAATAAAACAATAGATTTTCCAATTGAATGTGCAGATGAATACTTAAAAAAGGTCGTAGTAGAAAAGGACGTGAAAAGCATAGGGCCAAGCTGCACCGTGCTTGGCGACACCTTTAAGGCTTTAACAAAAATAGACGATAAGTCTATTGACCTTTTAATAGTCGATCCACCTTATAATCTAGACAAAAATTTCCACGGCAACGGATTTAAGAAGAAAAAGGGGGTTGATTACGCTAGTTATACCGAAGAGTGGATAAAAGCCGTTATTCCAAAATTAAAAGATACTGCAAGTGTTTACGTTTGTTGCGACTGGAAAAGTGCAATAGAAATAGGCGTTCTTTTAGAAAAGTATTTTATATTAAGAAATAGAATTACTTGGCAAAGAGAAAAGGGCAGGGGTGCAAAAGCCAACTGGAAAAACTCCATGGAAGACATTTTCTTTGCAACGGTTAGCGATAATTATAAGTTTAACTTAAAGGCTGTAAAACAACGCAAAAAGGTGCTTGCGCCTTATATGGAAAACGGACAACCTAAAGACTGGCAAAAGACAAAGGACGGAAATTATAGGGATACTTGCCCATCAAACTTTTGGGATGATATTGCCGTTCCTTACTGGTCAATGGCAGAAAACACGGCACACCCCACGCAAAAACCAGAAAAACTTATTGCAAAGTTAATACTTGCAAGTTCAAACGAAAACGATTTGGTTTTAGACCCGTTTGCAGGTAGTGGAACTACGGGGGTTGTTGCAAAGAAATTGAACAGAAAATTTATTGATATAGAGCAAAACCCACTATACTGCGCATGGGCAGAAAAAAGGCTGTTAGACGCTGAAAAAGATACCACTATTCAAGGCTATGAAGACGGCGTGTTTTGGGAACGCAATAGCAAGCCGAAATCTCAGCGCAAATAAATGAGAAATTTTAAAATTAAATCCCCGCAAAGAGAAATTTTGTGGGGATTTTTTCTATATTAGCGCGTCTAAATGAGAAAAATTTGCTTTAAGTACTTGAAATAAAACACAATATGTAGTATAATATATACCGTAATTGACTACAATATATCTTATTTGGGAGAAAATATGGCAAAACAAACTTATAAAGCAGAAGATATAAAAATTCTAGAGGGATTAGACGCGGTTAGAATGCGCCCCGGAATGTATATCGGAACTACTTCAGTAAAAGGTTTGCACCACATTTTGTGGGAAATAGTTGACAACGCCGTGGACGAGGCTGCAAACGGACATGCGAACAAAATTGAAATAGTTTTATATAAAGACGGAAGTGCGTCTGTAGAAGATAACGGAAGAGGTATTCCTACCGACATACACTCAAAAGCAGGCGTTTCTGGTGTAGAAGTAGTATTTACTCAACTTCACGCAGGTGGTAAATTCGGCTCTGATAACTACGACTATTCGGGTGGACTTCACGGGGTAGGTGCGTCGGTTACCAACGCTCTTTCAGAATGGCTCACCGTAAAGGTGTATAAGGACACCGTGTATGAAATGAGTTTTCATAGTTATCTTGATGAAAAGACGGGAAAGATAAAGTCGGGTATTCCGGTTGCACCCTTAAAAGATACTAAAGAAAAGACAAAGAAGAAAGGAACGTTCGTTAGATTTTTGCCAGACAAGCGCGTTTTTGAAACAACGACTTTTTCTGTTGAAACTATACTTAAAAGATTAAGAGAACTTGCTTTTTTGAACAAGGGGTTAGAGATAAAGTTTTACGACGAAAATACCGATTATAGTAGAACGTATAAGTTTGACGGCGGTATAGTTGACTTTATTAAATACGTAAACCAAGGAAAAACGGCACTATATCAAGAACCTATATACGTTACTGCAACAAAAGACAAAATCAACGTTGAACTAACTATTCAGCATACTGATGCCTACGTTGATAGTGTTTATTCATACGTAAACAATATCCCAACGGGCGAAGGTGGTATGCACGAAACGGGCTTTAGGTCTGGTTTAACGCGCACCTTAAACGACTACGCTAGGGAAAGGAATATACTAAAAGAAAAAGACGACAATCTTTTGGGTGACGACTTTAAGGAAGGATTGACTGCAATTCTTTCAATAAAAATGCAAAACGTTCAGTTTGAAGGGCAAACAAAGAGTAAGTTAGGAAACCCAGAGGCGCGCGTTGCAGTAGAAAGCGTTACTGTGAACGAACTTGAAACGTTAATGAAAAACAAAAAGTTCGCTAAAATCTTCGATACGATTATAGAAAAGGCAATGGGTGCTGCAAAAGCAAGGCTTGCTGCAAGAAAGGCTAAAGAAATTGCAAGAGCATCAAAGAGTATTGAGGCGCAAAGTTTAGTAGGCAAATTAGCATCTTGTTCGTGCAGAAAACCAGAACTAAACGAACTATTTATAGTAGAGGGTGATTCTGCAGGTGGAAGTGCAAAACAAGCGCGTATGCGCCAGTATCAAGCTATTCTTCCTTTGAGAGGAAAGCCACTTAACGTTGAAAAGAAAAAACTTGACCAAATATTGCAAAACGAAGAAATAAGAACGATTATAAGTGCGCTTGGAACGGGGATAGGTAGCGAGTTTGATTTAAGCGATCTAAAATTCCACAAAGTAATAATCTTATCAGATGCCGACCAAGACGGCGCGCATATAAGAGCAATTCTATTAACTTTCTTCTTTAGGTATATGAGAGAACTAGTTCAAGAAGGTCACGTTTATATCGGTATGCCACCACTATATAAAGTTCATAAGGGCAACGTGGAAGAATATGCATACGACGACAACGAACTAGAAATAAAGAAGAACAAAGTGGGCAGGGGTGCAACTATTCAAAGATATAAAGGTCTTGGCGAAATGAACCCTTCTCAATTATGGGAAACGACAATGAACCCCGAAACGCGTTCGCTTATGCAAGTGACGCTAGAAGACGCTACCGAGGCGGATAGACTTATAACCGTGCTTATGGGCGACGAAGTTGGGGAAAGAAAAAAATATATTTTTGAAAACGCAGACTTTAATAAAGAAGATAAGTTTGCAAAAATGAAACGCTCGTAAAAGGGGAATGAATAATGGAAAACGAAAAAGGTATAATATTTAGTCCTCTAGACGAGGTGCTTAAAAATTCAATGATACCCTATGCGGAAAACGTTATATTAGACCGTGCATTGCCTAGGGTAGAAGACGGATTAAAACCCGTTCAAAGAAGAATTTTATACGCTATGTATGAAATGGGTTTAACGCCTGATAAACCACACAAAAAGTGTGCTAAAATCGTCGGTGAAGTTTTGGGTAAATACCATCCACACGGCGATAGTTCTGTATATGGCGCGTTAGTTCACCTTGCGCAAGATTTTAATATGCGTATGCCGTTAATTGACGGACAGGGTAACTTTGGTACGGTTGACGGAGACTCTGCCGCAGCGTATAGGTATACGGAGGCAAGACTAGAAGCGCTTGCTCTAGAGCTTGTTAGGGATATAGAGAAAGACACGGTTAAATTTAATCTTAACTTTGACGATACTCAAGAAGAGCCTGAAACTTTGCCGGGCAGATTTCCAAACTTGCTTGTAAACGGCGCTAGCGGTATTGCAGTAGGTTTGGCAACGAATATCCCACCACATAACCTTGTAGAAGTTATAA
>JAZRMS010000190.1:0-1584 GCA_045647825.1 Christensenellaceae bacterium | reverse complement strand
CTTTATACAGAAAAATCGGGTTTTTCCCGATTCTTAATCTGTGAGCGGAAAACGGGACTCGAACCCGCGACCCCAACCTTGGCAAGGTTGTGCTCTACCAACTGAGCTATTTCCGCAAAATTCTTCAATTTTCGCGAGATTTTTGCTATACTCGGCAAATCAAATAAATTCGTTCTGCCTCGCTTATCGCAAAAAATCTGCATTATGCTAATAAGATAATAATCTCTCATTTGCGAATGCAAAGTTACGACTTTTTTTTGATATGACCAAATATTTTTGTGTTTTTTTATAATATTTTTTTATTTCAGTGATTTTTAATGAGTTATAGAAACTATAGTCACTATAGTAACTATAATCACTATAGTTGCTATAGTCGCTATAACAACCATAACATAAAACTAAAAAACTATATTATTCTCTTTTAGCAAATTCTTTAATCTCTCTATTTCAATTTCTTGCTCTTTCACCTTCTCTTTTAATGCTGCAAATTCTTCGTCTTGTTGTTTTCGATAGCCTGTTCGAGCTGAGTGCATTCGCTCTTTAATTCCTCCTTGTTTAACAAATTTTTCTTCTTCAATAAGTAAATGTTTATTGAGCATTGAATCAGTCATATAACATAATGTCAACGCAACATTTGCCATCTCTTCATCAGTCCACCTTTGGAAAAATGGCTGATAATCTTCAACTTTATTATGCTGCCGACAAAAAGTTTTCATCTTATTATATCGTTCATGCCCTTCATTCCATATAACTAAATTACGAGAAATTAGATAATCGCGATAATCTTCACGCAACTCTTGTATAGAACTACGTGCTACATTAAGCAATTTTACTTGCATTTCAGTAGATGTTACACCATCTTCATTCCCCTCAATAATATTTTGCTTACCACTACGTGCAGCTTGAACCATTTGATCTACAGTGCGATCACCATGTAAAGGTAAAAAACGACGACAAAAAACAAAAGTCAAATGGTAGAGTACCTCCGACTTTTGATAAAAATAATATTCACGCCACGGTTTTTGCCGCTTTAATATCTGATATTTTTTGTCTTGCATAAGATTTTTTATTTTTTTAGGGAGATGGAAGCTATAATGGCTATAGTAGCTATAGTAGCTATAAAAACTATAATATACTTGCTTGGTTGAAATCTTTTCTTATTTGCTCGCGGAGATCGTCAAGTGAAGAAAAACGTTGTTCGTGACGCAAAAATTTTAAAAATTTAAGTTCTACTTCTTTACCATATAAATTGCCTATAAAACCTATTATATGCACTTCAATAGTACGCTCATCACCAGAAACTGTAGGTCTAGAGCCTATATTTAATACTCCTCGATACTCTACTCCTTCAACCTCTACGTCAACCACATAAACGCCATCAGATGGTATCAATTTTAATCCATTAACCTTTAAATTTGCAGTTGGAAAACCTATTTGACGACCTATTTTCTGTCCTTCTACTACTCTACCTTTAACAAAATATTTATAACCTAACAATTTGTTAGCCAAAGGTATATCCCATAGTTCTAATGCTCGACGTACCTTTGAACTGCTTACCATGACATCACTCTCACTAAAACCACT